>CAZOEX010000239.1:0-3979 GCA_964578925.1 uncultured Gemmatimonadota bacterium
GGAGTGCGTGGCCGGCGAATCCCCCGACTACACGGCGGAGACCGTCGACACGGCCTGGCACGCGCTCACGGAGTGGCTGCTCCCGGCCGTCGCGCGCAGGACGTTCCAGGCGCCGGGCGAAGTCGAGGACGCACTCGATTTCGTTCGAGGACACCGGATGGCCAGGGCCGCGGTGGAGATGGGGTTCCAGGCCATGGCGGCGTCGGGCCGGGGACTCAGCCTGGCGGATTGCCTGGGCGGCGTGCGGGAGCGCGTCCCGACCGGGGCGAGCCTCGGCCTGGACGAGAAGGCCGACCGGCTCGCGGAGCGGGCGCGCCGGGCGGCCGACGAGGGATATGCGCGGATCAAGATCAAGATCGCACCGGGCCGGGGCTACGACGTCCTGCGCCGCGTACGCGAATCAGTCGGCCCGGACGTCGAGCTCGCCGCCGACGCCAACGGGGCCTACCGGGAAACCGACCTCCCGGAGCTCCGGCACCTCGACGAGCTCTCGCTTCTCTTCCTCGAACAACCCTTCGCGCCCGAGGAATGGATGGCGCACGTCCGGCTGCAGGAGCGAATGCGCACGCCGATCTGCCTGGACGAGTCGATCGAGAGCGCCGCGCAGCTCGCCGCCGCCGCGGAGCTCGGCGCCACCCGGATGGTGAACGTCAAGCCCGGCCGCGTGGGCGGGCTCGGGGCCGCCGTGCGGCTTCACGACGCCTGCGCTGCCCGCGGAATCCCCGTCTTCTGCGGCGGAATGTTTGAGACCGGTCTGGGTCGCGCCTACAATCGGGCCCTCGCCTCACTTCCGAACTTCTCCGTGCCGGGTGATCTCTACCCGGTCTCCGACTACCTGGAGGCCGATATCGTGCGCTCCGACGCACGGCACGCCGACGGATCCGTCGACGTGCCCTCCGGGCCCGGGCTCGGGGTCGCCGTCGATACGGAACGGATCGACGACCTCACGGTTCGCACCGCGCGCGTCGTGTGACTCGACGCCCCCCCCATCGCGAGGCCGCTCTCGTCATCCGTCGCCGACGAGGGACCTGGACGGCCGAGGGAGAGACGTCCTGCCGCCTCGGCGATCCGCCGACCGCAGGCCCCGAGGCGATCTTCTCCTCGTGGGAGTGGGACGGTCGGCGACTCGGGGTCGCCAACGACCGATACGGTCTCGTCCCCATGTACTGGTCGAGCTCCGCCGACCGGTTCACGATCGCGACCACGCCCGGCGCGGCCCTGGCGGCGGGCGTCTCCCCGGAGCTCGACCCCGACGCGCTGGCGCTCCTGGAGCGGCTCGGGCAGTTCGTCGGGGACGACACGGCTTTCCGGAGCCTGAAGCGCCTGCCGCCCGGCACCCGGCTGACGTTGGACGGTCCGGAACCTCGGCTCGAGGGCGGGCCGTTCGTCGTGCCGGAGCAAGCACTCGACAGGGATCAGGCGCTGGATGCCTATATCGAGGAGTTCCGGGCTGCGATCGGACGTCGAATTCCGGAGACCCCGTACGTGCATCCCCTGAGCGGAGGCCGCGACTCGCGCCACATCCTCTTTGCCCTGGTGGAGGCGGGCGTCCCGCCCGACGAAGTGGTGACGCTCCGCCACCTGCCGCCGAAGCCGAACGAGGATCGACGCATCGCGAGCCTCGTCGCCGAACGGCTCGGACTTCGTCACCGGGTCCTCCCGCGATCGGATCGCCCCATCGATGACGAAATCCGCAAGAACCGATTGACCCACTTCGCGTCCCCCCTGACGCATGCCTGGATGATGCCCCTCGTCGACCACCTCGCCGCGTACCGGGGGGTGCTGTTCGACGGCTTCGGAGGCGACGTGCTCTCGATGGCGCGGTACCTGGACACCGAGCACCTGCGGCTGCACCGATCCGGTCGATTCGAGGAGCTGGCGGAGAAGATGCTTCGCGCCGAGAGGTCCATACCGACGCTGCTCCTCCGCCCGCGGCGACGGGACGAGCGCGGCGGGACGTCGTTCGACCGGCGCCGCGCCGTCGATCGCCTGGTCCGCGAGCTGGCGTTGCACGCGGACGCACCGAACCCGATCCGCTCCTTCCGCTTCTGGAACTACTCCAGGCGCCTCGTCGCCCTCTCCCCGCTCGGGCTTCTGCACGATCACCGGGTACGGCTGCCGTACGTCGATCACCGCCTCTTCGACCTCCTCGCGGGCCTGCGACCCGAAGTCATCCTCCCGAAGGGAGGGCACTTCCACACCGAGGCGATCCGGCGAGGTTTTCCGCGCTGGGCGGATCTGCCGTTCGAGGATCCCCGGGCCCGGTCGCGCCCGGATGCGGCGTACTACCGGCTCGTCGCGCGAAGATCTCTCGTCCGCCTCGCACGCGGCGCCACGGCAGGCGACTTGCAACACAGCATGGCCGCAGCGGTTCGACTCGCCCGCTGCCTGGTGGATCCCGGCTACGCCGAGTCGGCGAAATGGCTCGGACCTCTCGTGGTGTACGCAGACCAGGTCCGCCGGTTGATCGAAGACGGCTCACACGAGGCGGGGAACTCGACCTCATGAAGACGTGCATAGTCGGCGCGGGCGCCCTCGGCGGATTGCTGGGGGCACGTATGGCTCTGGCCGGTCTCGAGCCGACCCTCCTCGACCGGGACGTCCAGCTCCGGGCGCTTCGGGACGACGGCCTCCGTCTCGTGGGTTCCGACGGGGAGGCTCGCGAGACGCGAGCGTACCGGACGGCCGCTACCTGCGGCGAAGCGGGACCTCACGACCTCGTACTCCTCTGCCTGAAGGCCTACGACCTGCCCGGCATGGCCGACGAGCTACCCACGCTGGCCCATCGCGATACGGTCTTCGTCACCATGCAGAACGGGATCCCGTGGTGGTACTTCCAGCGGCACGGCGGTCGACTCGAGGATACGTGGCTTCGCTCCGTCGATCCCGAGGGTGAGCTGGCGAAACAGGTGGATCCGCGCCAGGTCATCGGAGGGGTCGCATATCCAGCGGCGCAGCTCGACCGGGCGGGCGTCGTGCGCCACGTGGCCGGGGACGTGTTCGCCCTCGGCGAGCTGGACGGCGAGCTGACCGACCGCCTGGCGGCCGTGTGCGAGGTCTTCGAGACCGCGGGCCTGCGTGGACGTGCGATTCGAGACATTCGGGCCGAACTCTGGCTGAAGGAGCTGGGCAGCGTGTCGTTCAATCCACTCTCGGCGCTGACCGGTGCGACGATGGCCGGCATCTGCCGGCGGCGAGAGACCCGTTCCCTGGCGCGTCGGATGATGGAAGAAGCGCTCGCGGTGGCCGACGCGCTCGGCGTCACCGTGCGCAAGACCATCGACGAACGGCTGGCGGGGGTCGAGACCGTCGGCGAACATCGCACCTCCATGCTGCAGGATCTCGAGGCCGGCCGGCGCCTCGAGCTCGACGCGCTGTTGGGAGTCGTGGTCGAGCTGGGCCGACTGACCGGCGTCGAAACGCCGGCGATCGAGGCCGTCGAAGCTGCCGTCCGCGTCATGGCGGACGCGGCGGCAGAAAATCCGCGGACCGCGAAAGTCCGGAGGTCGGCGTGAGCGACGCTCCGGAGGTCGAGATACGCCCTATGCGCCCGGGCGACATCCCGGCGGCCATGCGCATCCTCGCGCAGTGGAACATGGCGCCGGATTCCGACCGGGAGAATGCCGAGCGCAGCGAGATCGTCGTCGAGAACGCGTTCGTCGCGGTCGTCGACGGCGAGATCGTGGGCACGGCGGGATGGTTCGCGCTCTCCGACGAGGTCGCCGAAACCGCCAGCCTGGCGGTCGATCCGGCCTATCGGGGACTGGGGATCGGCTACCGGCTCCAGTCCGCACGCCTCGACGCGATGCGTGAGCGGGGATTCGAACGAGTACGGACCGAGACGGATCGGCCCGCCACGATCCGCTGGTACATCGAAAAGTTCGGCTACCGCAAGATCGGGACGAATCCGAAGAAACACGCCTTCAGTCTGCCGGACGTGGATGAATGGACCGTTCTCGAACTCGACCTCTGACACGCT
>CAZOEX010000240.1:0-3939 GCA_964578925.1 uncultured Gemmatimonadota bacterium
TGGCGGCCGAGATCAGAAATCTGTGGAATCCGATGACGCCCACGGCGCCTCCGTTTCGAATCGTAGGGTTCCCGGACCGCACAATCTATACGTTGCCAAAGCTCCCCGCCCACCGGACTTTTGGCACATGACGATCGAGCATCGCACCTACGCGGATCTGACGGCTCCCGACAGTTCGGGGATGGTGGACCAGGTCACCGCGCAGCTCGAGCGCGTCGCAGCCCGGATGGAGCACGTGAAGTCGTGCGTGGCGGTGATGAGTGGCAAGGGTGGAGTGGGCAAGAGCCTGACGGCCGCGGCCCTCGCCGCGGGCTGTGCGGAGCGAGGCCTCGACGTCGGCCTGCTGGACGCGGACCTGGTCGGGCCGAGCGCCGCCCGGATGTCGGGCGTGGACGCCGGCGGGCTCGTCGTCGGCGAAGACGGGCTTCGCCCCGCGGCCTCGTCCGCCGGTGTGCGGATCATGTCGATGGAGTTGCTGTTGGAGGCGGGGACGCCCCTCGCCTGGCGGGAGCCCGATTCCGAGAGCTTCGTATGGCGGGGCGCGCAGGAACGCGGTGCGCTCCGCGAGTTCCTGTCGGATGTGATCTGGGGGGACCTCGACCTTCTCCTGGTCGACCTGCCCCCCGGCACGCAGCGCCTCATCGACCTGCACGAGTTGCTCCCCGGGCTCGACGGGCTCCTCGTCCTGACGATTCCGTCCGGCGCCTCGGAGGGGGCGGCCAGCCGATCCGCCGAGCTCGCTCGCGAGCGCGGCATCCCGATTCTCGGCGTCCTGGAGAACATGGCGGCATACGCCTGTCCCGGATGCGGCGAGACGGGAGCGCTCTTTCCGGGCGATGCGGGCCGCCGGCTCGCCGAGCGCCACGCGGTTCCGCTCTGGCGGGTTCCCTTCGACCCGGAGGCCGCCCGTTTCGCCGAGCGCGGATCCCTCTCCGAGCTTCTCTCCGAAAGTGTCGCGGGTGCGGCGCTCGGGCCGGTCGTGGACGACCTCCTGGAGGTGGTGCGATGAAGTTTCTCTGCGTGGCCTGTGACCGGCAGATGATCTTCGAGCAGCGCCAGATCCCGGGAGACGGAACGATGGCGGCCGCGTTCCGATGCCCGGATTGCGAGCGGATCGTCGCGATGCTCACCAATCCGATGGAGACCCAGCTCGTCTCCTCGCTGGGCATCGAGGTTGGCGGAAAGACGGTGCCCCAGCAGCCGATGGAGATGGTGCGCGGCAACGTGAAGACGGGTCGGGACGACGCGTTCGTGGACGGAGACGCGGAGGGCTCGCCAGCCGGACCCGTCGTCTGGAGCCTGGCGGCCGTCGAGCGGCTCGAGAACGTGCCCCGGTTCGTGCGCGGAATGGTGAGGCGCATCTACACGGACTATGCGAAGGAACGCGACATCGCAGAGATCACGCCCGAGGTGATGGACCGCGCACGATCCGATCTCGGGTTGGAGGGGATGTGACGGAGGCCACCGATCCGGACCCGCAGGTTACCCGCCGGATCGGCGATCTGACGGTCACGATCGATCGCCTCCTCTGCGTCGGGTTCGGCGACTGCATCGACGAGGCGCCGGAGGCGTTCGAGTTCGACGACGAGGGGATCGCCGTGCTCACGGATCCCGAACGAGTCGACCGGGATCGGCTTCTGAAGGCGTGTGAGATCTGTCCGGTGGATGCGATCACCGTCACCGACGAGACCGGCTGCCAGATCGTCCCCGGTGACTGAGTCCGGCCGGTGATCGACGGATCGAAGGTCCAACGCGCGGTCGATGAGCCTCGCGTTCGGGTCCAGGGACTCTCGTCTGCGTACCGGCGGGATCGCCCGGTTCTCGACGCGATCGACTTCGAGGTCTGGGCCGGAGAGGTCGTCGGGGTGCTCGGCCGCAACGGTTCCGGGAAGACGACCCTCCTTCGTCTGCTGACCGGCATCCTCGAGCCAACGGCCGGACGGGTCGAGCTGATCGCCAGGCCGGCCTTCGTGACCGACCGGACTCCCTTCCTCGAATCGCTGACGGCACGCGAGAACCTGCTCGCTATGCTCGCCCTGTACGGCCATGACGCTTCGGAGGTCGTTCCAGCGGCCGAGTTCTGGCTCAGCCGCTTCGATCTGCTCGACGACGCGGAGCGGGCCGTGGAAGAGTTCTCGCTCGGAATGCGTCGCCGACTCGCCCTGGCAGAAGGATTCGCCGCGGACCGGGGCGTCGTGCTGCTGGACGAACCGACGACCGGACTCGACCCGGAGGGCCGCGACCGTCTGGCGGAGAGTCTGGGCGAAGCCTCGAGCAAGGGCGCAGCGGTGATTCTCGCGACGAACGACGCGGACATCGCCGAGCGCACGAGTGATCGGGTCGTCTTTCTGCACCAGGCCAACATCGCGGCAAGCGGCGACCCGCGGGAAATGATCGCGCGCCTGGGCGCGCCGACGCTCCTTCACATCGAGATCTCCGGGCCGCTTCCCGAATCCGACCCTCCGGAGGATCTGGCGCTGGTCGCCCGCTCCGCGCCGGCGCTCACCCTGGCGGGTCACGATGCGGCTCGGCGCCTGCCGGCGGTCTGGGCGTGGCTCGAATCGGCGGATTGCGCGATGCGCGAGGTGAAGATCCGGGAGCCCGGGCTGGCCGATGTCTTCCGCGCTCATACCGGCGAGGACCTTCCCGCGCCGCGCCAGTTCGAGTGACCGGGCCGGCCTGGAAGCTCGGCTGGCGGGTCACCCTGCGGCGTCGGCGGCTCTTCGCCTGGAACGTGCTGATCCCCGTCGTCCTGCTCGTGCCCGTCGTGACGAGCGGCGCCGCGGCGTCGCACCGGGCCGTCGTCGTAGCCGTCCTCGTGGTCTTCTTCGGGGCGTACGGAAGCTGCATTCCGCTAATCCGCGACGGGATGTCGGGCTGGGCCGGGAAGGTTCTGCTCACGGGCTACGGCGGTCGCCGTTGGCTGGCGGAGCGGACCGCCGCGTCCATCGCGATCGACCTGCTGCAGCTTCTGCCGGCGACCCTGCTGCTGCTCTGGCTCGTGGACGCCTCGCTCCCGGGGGCGCCGCTGGTGCTCGCAGCCACCACCGTCGCCCTGGCCTTCGCGAACCTCCTCGGTGTACTCGTCGCGGCAGCGGTGCGGGCGCTCGGAGAGGCCGCGCTCGGCTCCGCCGTGATCTCGCTCTTCGCCCTGCACGCGGCCGGCGTGTTCCGGACTCCGGCGCCCGGGTCGGCATGGGAGTTCGTCGAGACGTGGAATCCTTTCCGCCCGGTGCACGAGATCTGGCTGAGCGCCCTGCTTTCCGGCGGGACGGATGCCGGCGCGCGGACCGTTCAGTGGGTTCCGTGGGTCCAGTGGTGGGAAGCGCTCGGGCCCCCGACGCTCTCTCTGCTCGTCGTCGCGACTCTCGTGCTCGTCGCAGGCTCCGGCGTGGCGGCGCGAATCGCCCGTTCTCGCTCCGACTGAGTCTTCCCCTTCGCCGGGAAACTCCAGCTACAATCGAAGGCCGCGCGGCACCACCCATCGCTCCAGGCCGTCGAAGAGCGCCTGGGCCGCTAGTGCGAGAAGCGCGGCCGGTACGGCGCCCTCGAGTATCAAGGCGTTGTCGGCCAGGCGGATCCCGGTGAGGATCGGCTGACCCAGCCCGCCGGCGCCGATCAGGGCGCCCAGGGTGGCCGTCCCGATGTTGATCACCACGGCGGTCTTGATGCCGGCCATGATCGCGGGCGCCGCGAGCGGGAGCTCGATACGCCGAAGCTTCGCGACGTCCGACAGACCCAGGGCGTCGGCGGACTCGCGCAGCGGGCGCGGGATGTCAGTGAGTCCCTGGTGGGTGTTCCGCACGATGGGAAGCAGGCTGTACAGCCAGAGAGCCACGATCGCCGGCCCGCCTCCGATGCCGAGCAGCGGGATCATGAAGACCAGGAGGGCGAGCGCCGGGATCGTGTAGATGACGCCGACCGCGCCGAGGATCAGGC
>CAZOEX010000241.1:0-3908 GCA_964578925.1 uncultured Gemmatimonadota bacterium
CGGCCGGCCTCGGCACGGCCACGGCACCGCTGTATCGCGCCCACGAGGAGGGCATTGAGCTGCACGTCTGGGTGGACGAAACCCGGCCCCGGAACCAGGGCGCGGCGCTCACCGCCTGGGAGCTGGGCAACGCGGGAATCCCGCACACGGTCATCGTCGACAACGCCGGCGGGCACCTGATGCAGCGGGGCCTGGTCGACGCCTGCATCGTGGGCACGGACCGGACGCTCTCCACCGGGGACGTCTGCAACAAGATCGGCACCTACCTGAAGGCGCTGGCTGCCCACGACAACGGTGTTCCTTTCTACGTGGCGGTGCCGGGCCCGTCGATCGACTGGGAGACGCGCGACCCGGACGACATCCCCATCGAGGAGCGCGACGGCCGCGAGGTGTCCGAGATCGGCGGGGTGCGGCTCGTCCCCCCCGGGACGCCGACGGCGAACTACGGATTCGACGTCACCCCGGCCCGCCTCGTCACGGGGCTGATCACCGAGCGGGGCGTCTGTCCGGCCACACCGGACGGGCTGCGGAGACTGTATCCCGATCCCGACGGCGTCGACGGCGCGGCATCGACGGGACGAGCGGAGGAGTAGTAGTGAGCCGCCGCGAGGTCCTCGTCTCCGTGGCGCGGCGGCTGGCCCCGCTCGGATTGACGCAGGGAACGTCGGGGAACGTCTCGGTACGGGCCGGCAGCGCCGAGGGCGTGCCGGGCGACGCGATGTTCATCACGCCGTCGGCGGTTCCGTACGAGGAGATGGACGCCGGGGACGTCGTCCTCGTCGACCTCACGCATGTCGACGAAGCGCCGGACGCCCGAATCGGAGGGACCGAACGGCGTCCGTCCACCGAGTGGCGCATGCACGCGGGCATCCTGAAGCGCCGTCCGGACGTCGAGGCTATCGTGCACGCCCATCCGCCGTGGGCCACGGCGCTTTCCTGCCTGCGCCGCGACATCCCTGCGTTCCACTACATGGTGGCCGCCGCCGGGGGACGGACGATCCGCTGCGGCAGCTACGCGACCTTCGGGACGCCCGAGCTCGCGGAGGCGGCCGTCGAGGCGCTCGGCGACCGTCGGGCCTGCCTCCTGGCGAACCACGGCATCGTGGCCTGCGGCGACACGGCCGACGCGGCACTCGAGCTGGCGGTCGAGGTCGAAGCGCTGGCCGGCCAGTACATGCGGGCCCTCTCGGCGGGAGAGCCCGAGCTGCTGTCCGACGCGGAGATGGACCGCGTGCTGGTGGGCTTCGCCGACTATCGGCGCACCCGTGCCGCGTCTCGAACGGAATGAACTGAGCACACAGAGGAGCGCGATCCGTGTTCGACCACTACATCGTCCCCGTCGATTTGTCCGACCGGAACTCGGCGTCCATTCGGACCGCCGCCGCGCTGGCGGCCGGCGGCGGTCTCGTCACCCTGCTCCACGTCGTCGAGACGCTCGACCTTCCGTACGAGGAGGTGGCCGAGTTCTACGATCGGCTCGAGGAACGGGCCGCGTCGAAGCTGGAGGAGATATCGAGACCGCTGGCGGAGGCGGGCGTCGAGTTCGAGCAGTTGATCCTCTTCGGCGATCCGGCGGCCGAAATCATCGAGTTCGCCGCCTCCTCGGCGAAGTCGCTCATCGTCCTTCAGTCCCACCGCGTCGATCCCCGGGAACCCACGGTCGGCTGGGCGACACTAAGTTATAAAGTGGCCATCCTCGCGGAGTCGCCCGTCATGCTCGTGAAGCGAGAACCGAACTCCTAGAGGCCTGTTCTTCCACAGGCCCCTGAAACACGCATCCAGGGAGATGTCACATGCTCAGGATCGAGAATGTCGTCTGTCCCACCGATCTGTCGGACGCGTCCCTGGAGGCCGTCCCGCTCGCGACGCGCATGGCCCGGCTTCACGGTGCCGACCTCCATCTCCTGCACGTTCACCTGCTGCATTCGATCTCCCCCACCGAAGAGGACGTCCCGTTCCCCGGAGAGGCCGAGGCCCGCGAGGAACTCGAGTCCTCGGCCGGGGAGATTCAGTGGAACCAGCTCGTGCACGAGGTCCGGCGCGGTATCAACGCCGCCCCGACGATCCTCGAGTACGCGGAGGAGAACGGTGCCGACATGATCGTCATGGGATCGCACGGCAGACGCGGGTTTCGGCGCCTGCTGCTCGGAAGCGTGACCGAGGAGGTCGTGCGGCTCGCACCCTGCCCCGTGCTCGTCGTGCGGAACCGGCCGGAGAAGCCCGCGCCGCGCGAGATCGACCGCATCATCGTTCCGGTGGACTTCTCCGTCTCCACCTCCGGGGTCGTCGAAACGGCTCGCGAGCTCGCGTCGGCGCTCGACGTGCCGATGGAGCTCCTTCACGCGGTCGAACCGATTCCCTACGCGCAGATGTCGTATCCGATCGCGGTCGACCACGAGGACTTCAAGACGCACGCCCAGAAGAGGCTCCAGGGGTACGCCGACGATGTCGACCTCGAGCGGGACGTCACCGCCCGGACGGTGATCGGCATGGCCGACCAGGTCATCATCGAGGCGACCGAGCGGTCCGCCTCGCCGATGATCGTCATGTCCAGCCACGGACATTCCGGGCTGGCCCGAGCCCTGCTGGGCAGCACGGCGGAGCGGCTGCTGCGCTACGCCCCCTGCCCGGTGATGATCGTCAAGGACCGCGACGAGGAGGCAGGATGAGTCGGCTGAAGACGGTACTGGCGGGCGTCGACTTCGGCGGCGCCGGATCGGACGCCGCCATGTGGACCGCGATGTACCTGAATCCCGACCGTGTCGTGCTCGGTCACGTCGTACGCCCACCTCGCGCGCCGTCCTTTCTCGGACTGCAGCCCGAAGCCGACGACCAGCTCGAGGAAACGCTGCTCGAGGGCGCCCGGCACCGGATCGCGGCGCTCGCGAACGAGCTTTCCACGGACCTTGGCGCTTCCTTCGAGGGAATCACCCGCGCCGGCGCTTCCATCGCCGGGACACTGAACGACCTGGCCGAAGAGGTCGACGCCGACATGATCGCGCTCGGACCGCACGATCGGCGCAAGGGCGGCTGGAATCCGCTCGGCACGATTCCCTTCCGGGTGCTGCACGAGGCGAAGCGGCCGACGCTCATCGCACGGGGGGCGATCAGCAAAGCGCCCGGGCGCGTGCTGGCGGCCATCGACGACAGCGCCGTGTCGGCCCACGTTCTCGATTGGCTCGGCTGGACCACCGACGAGCTCGATGCCGAGGGAATCGTGCTCCACGTGATCGACTACCCCGTGCGGGACTTCAGCCGCCGCATCGGCCGGCCGAGCGGTCGGATTTCCCGGGAGACCGAGATCGAGGAGCAGGCGAGCCAGTGGCTTCGCGAGCGGCTCGTGGACGCCGGGCTGGGAGAGACCTGCGACGTCCGGGTCTCACTCGGCGAGACCGAGCTCGAGATCCTGGCCGCCGTCCGGCGCCTCGACATCGACCTGCTCATCATGGGTACGCGGGGTGCCGGCGCCGTGGGACGCTTCTTCCTCGGCTCGGTCGCACAGGCCGTGGCCAGCAAGGCGGCCTGCCCGGTTCTCCTCCTGCCCGCGGAGTCGTAATGGCCGGAATCGGAGTCCGTCAGGCCAGCGCGCTCTCCTCGCCGGAATCGCGCACGAAGAGGCAACTCGAACCGGTGCGGGCGACCATCGCGCGCAGGAAGTCGACACGGGGCTCTCCGGTGAGTCCGAACACACTCACGTCGGCCTCTGGCGCGAGTCCCACGTAGCCGTCGAAATCACCCGCCTCGACGACGATCTCCGCCTCGTGCACCCGGGCCAGGCTCACGAGATCCTCGAGGAAGGCCCGGGCGGTTGCGCGCTCCGCCGCGTCTTCGACCACCATCACGAGCCGCAGGCGGGCCTTCCAGTTCTTCCGAAGGTGAAGCGCCGTCAGGATCGACAGGTCGAGGTT
>CAZOEX010000242.1:0-3902 GCA_964578925.1 uncultured Gemmatimonadota bacterium
TTCCTGCCCGTCGTGTTCATGCGAACGACGAGCGGGCAGCTCTTCCAGACGCTCGCCCTGGTCGTCGTGTTCGCGCTCGGCTGCTCGCTGGCGGTGGCCCTGAGCCTCGTACCGATGCTCGCGAGCCGGTTCCTGACCGTCGAGCCAGAGGAGGAGTCGGCCAGGACGAAGTCGCGGTTCGAGGCGTGGTTCGAGCGGTTCGAGGACTGGTACGCCGGGAGCCTCGACCGCGCGCTCTCGCATCAGCGCGTGGTGCTCGGTACCACCGGCGCAGCGGTCGTCGCGGCCGTGGTGGCCGTGCCGTTCATCTCGGTCGAGCTCGCGCCGGAGATGGAGACGCGGGAGATCGACGTCGAGATGGAGATGGCCCGGGGCATCAACCTGGCTGTGGCCCGCTCCTATCTCGAGGAGCTCGAGGCGATCGTCCGTCCCCTCCTCCCCGAAGACGGGATCGAATCGGTGGCGACCGAGGTGCGCGGAGACAACGCGGAGGTCGAGATTCGGCTCAAGGAGGCGGCCCGTCGGTCGATCGATCCGTCCGAGCTCGCCGACCGGTTGCGGCAGGCCACGGCCGGACGCATCCCGGGCGCCGAAGTCGATGTGGACGCCCGTTCGGGGCTGTGGATCCTGCGCCGGCTGTTCAGCGCCGGCGGAGGCGACGAGGACGTCGAGGTGCAGCTGCGCGGATACGACCTGGAGCGGGCCGCCTCGCTGGCGGAGGAGATCGCGTGGCGGATGGAGCGGGCCGACGGTGTCGTCGAGGCGCGCGTGGGTGAGCGGGAGGGTCGTCCGGAGGAGACCGTGCGCTTCAATCGGGATCGTATCTACGACCTCGGCCTCTCGGTCGAAGAGGCCGGACGAGCGATACAGACGAACGTGGGCGGCAGTCGCGCGGGATATTATCGCGAGGGCGGCGAGCAGTTCCCGGTGACGGTGCGACTGCGGCCCGACGACCGGTTGACCCTGCAGGACCTCGACGACATCGCCGTCCGAACGCCCGAAGGCGAGATGGTGCCGATCTCCACCCTGGTCAGCCTGGAGAGCGGGCGTGGGCCCACCGAGGTGAACCACGTCGACGGCCAGCGCGTGAAGTACATCACGGCGAACCTCGAGAGCGACGTCGCCCTCGGCGACGCGGTCGAGCGTGTTCGCGAGGAACTCGCGTCGCTGCAGTTGCCCGAGGGCTTCTCGATCGTGTACGGCGGAGCCTACCAGGAGCAGCAGGAGTCGCGCCGCGACTTCATCATCGCGATCCTCATGGCGCTCGCGCTCGTCTACATGGTGATGGCGGGTCAGTTCGAGCGCTTCCTCGATCCGCTGATCGTCATGTTCAGCGTTCCCGTGGCCCTGGTCGGAGTGATTCCGACGATGCTGGTCACCGGCACCACGGTGAACGTACAGAGCATCATGGGCGTCGTGATGCTGATCGGGATCGTCGTCAACAACGCGATCGTGCTGGTCGACTACCTCAACCTGAAGCGTCGGGAGGAGGGTCTGCCGATCCGCGACGCGGCGATCGAGGCGGCGAAACTGCGGCTGCGACCGATCCTCATCACGACGATGACGACCGTACTGGGCCTGCTGCCCCTGGCCCTGGGTTGGGGCGTGGGGGCGAGCCTGCAGGCCGCGCTGGCGCGCGTCGTGATCGGCGGCCTGCTGGCCTCGACGCTGATCACGCTCGTACTGATCCCGACGCTCTATCTCAGCGCTCACCGGGGGCTGGCCTGGATCCGCGAGCGCGGGGGCCGGCGCCTCGGTCGGGACGCCAACGTGCCGGAGCCGGCGAACTGACGCCGCGCTGATACGGAAGCGCACATCCTGCAGAAAGTTCGCCGCTTCCGCACGGATGAAGCGAGCTTCGTCCCGTGTTCATGGGCTCTTCCCGCCGGCGCGGAACCTGCAGCTCTCCCGGCCGGGCTCTCAATGGAGAACGGAGCGCGGCCATGGAATCGAAAGAGTACGAATACCGGAACACGACCGGACTCACGCTGAGCCTGATCGCCTGTCTCGCGGCCTTCGTCGTTCTGACCGAGGTGGGCATCTGGTCCAATTTCCTCCAGATCGACCTCCTGCGGCAGCTCCTGCGCGACGGCCACGTCTCCGGTGACTGGATGCGGGCCGGAGAGCGGCGTCAGGCGATCGTCAGCGGGCTTACCCTGCTCACCTTCGTGGCCAGCGGGGCGATTCTGCTCTTCTGGCTCAACGACATGAGCCGGAACGCCCGCGCGATGGGCGCCGAAGGAATGCGCTACGGACCCCTCGTGACAGTGAGCCTCTTCTTCGTTCCCGGCCTCCATCTCTGGAAACCGCTCGAGGCGATCCAGGAGCTCTTCCGCGCGTCGAACCCGGAGCACATCGAGGATTGGCGCCGCGCGTCGGCGCCGCATCTGCTGTCGCTCTGGTGGACGCTGTGGCTCCTGTACCAGGGGACGATGCTCATTGCGCTACGGGCCGACCTGTGGGCCCGGGCGCCCGAGGAGCTGCTGACGGCCGCGTGGCTCTCGACGGTCGCGGGCGTCGTCGCCGCCCCGCTCGGAGTGGCGACCAGTCTCTGGGTGTGGCGCCTCCACGCGCACCAGCGCCGGCGCTATCACAGCACGGCGCCGCTCCGCGTCCGCCACCCCTGGCCCACCCGCGCGAACGGCGACGCCGAGGCGACGATGTAGCGGTCGCGCCCGCCGTGCCCATAGCTTCCCCCCGTCTTCCGGCGAGAACTGACCGCGGATGGAGAGAGGGAAGCGATGGGTCAAGCGGAGTGGAAGCTGTTCCACGTCCTGGCGGTCGTCCTGTTCCTGGGGAACCTGGTCACCGGTCTCTTCTGGGCCTCGCACGCGGACCGGAGTCGTGATCCCTCGGTGATCGCCCACACCTTCGATGGGATTCGGCGGGCGGATCGCTGGTTCACCCTTCCCGGTGCGCTGGCCCTTCTGGTCGGTGGGATCGCGGCCGCGATGCGGCTCGACGTGGCGATCTTCGGGACGGGTTGGATCGTCTGGGCGATCGGCTTGCTCGGGATCGGACTCGTCGTGCTCACCACCGTACGCGCCGGGCTCCAGCGGGATCTCGTGGAGCTGGCCGTCGCCGGAGACGCCGAGCATCTGGCCTGGAAGGAGTACGAGCTCCTCTATCGGTACTGGTGGATGGCTTCGCTAGTGGGTATCGCCGCTCCGCTGCTCGCGGTCGTCCTGATGGTCTTTCGTCCCCCCCTGCCCGGCTTTTGAGTGAGGGGACGGTGAAACGCGTCGATGGCTGAACCCTCCGCCCAGACCGTAGAACCGTCTCGCCGGGACGCCAGCGCGGCGGCCCGCTTCGGCACGTTCGCGGGTGTGTTCACCCCGAACGTCCTCACCATCCTGGGGATCATCCTCTTCCTCAGAACCGGGTGGGTCGTCGGCCAGGCCGGGTTCTACGGCGCGCTGCTCATCATCCTGATCGCCAACGCGATCTCATTCTTCACCGGGCTGTCGCTGTCGGCCATCGCGACATCGATGGACGTGAAGGCCGGCGGGAACTACTATCTGATCTCCCGGTCCCTCGGCCTCGAGATCGGCGGAGCGATCGGGATTCCGCTCTACATGTCGCAGGCCATCTCGGTCGCGTTTTACGTCATCGGCTTCACCGAAGCGATGGCGTCCCTGGAATTCGTCGCCGCGCTCGACCCCCGCATCGTCGCGACCTGCGTTGCCGCCGTGTTCGTGGTGATCGCCTACGTCGGGGCGGATTTCGCTCTGAAGATCCAGTTCTTCATCCTGGCCGTCCTCGTCGTCGCGCTGATTTCCTTCTTCACGGGAGGCTGGGGAGAGACGATCAGGCCGAATCTCGTGCCTCAGTACTCCGAAGGCGTGGACTTCTGGGTGGTGTTCGCCGTCTTCTTTCCGGCGGTCACGGGGATCGAGGTCGGG
>CAZOEX010000243.1:0-3891 GCA_964578925.1 uncultured Gemmatimonadota bacterium
TCGTCGGCTTCCGCTCGATCTCCACCGTGGCGACGGCCGCGTGGTCGAGCCGCGCATGCAGGTACTTGCGCAGCTTCTCGTCCTCGGCGATCAGGGCCGGGAACTCCTCGCCGCGCGCGTACCAGCGGGACTTCCACGGCTTCACGACGCCGAGCCGGAAACCGTATGGATGTGTCTTCTGTCCCACGACTACTCCTTTGTATCCACGACGATGGTCACGTGGCTGCTCCGTTTCCGGATCGGCGCGGCCCGCCCCATGGCGGCCGCCCGATACCGTCGCAGCGTCGGACCCTCGTTCACGTAGCATTCGCGGACGTACAGCGTGTCCACGTCCAGGACTTCGCCCTCCAGGTCCGCTTTGTGCACCGCGTTCGCGACGGCCGAACGCAGCGCCTTGTCGATCGGCTCCGCGGCCGCCTTCTTCGAGAACTGGAGGATCGAATACGCCTCGTTCACGTCCTTCTCGCGAATCTCGTCGATCACGAGCCGCATCTTTCTGGCGGACATGCGTATGTTCTTCGCAACCGCTCGCGCTTCCATGGTCATCGTCTCCTCGAGGCTCAGATCCGTGTCCGCTTGTCGGCGAGCCTGCCGCCGTGACCGCGGAAGAGGCGCGTCGGCGCGAACTCCCCGAGCTTGTGGCCGACCATGTTCTCCGTGATGTAGACCGGGATGAACTTGTTGCCGTTGTGCACGGCGACGGTGTGCCCGACGAACTCCGGGCTGATCGTCGACGCCCGGGCCCAGGTCTTGACCACTCGCTTCTCGCCCGAGGCGTTCATCGCCTCGATGCGCTTCAGCAAGCGCTCATCGATGTACGGTCCCTTCTTGACACTACGCGCCATAAGCTCTCGTCCTCTTCCGCTCCAAACTGCGTTCGGCTACTTCGTCGACTTGCCGCGTCGGCGACCGCGCACGATGTGCCTGTTGCTCTTCTTCTTGCTCTTGCGGGTCTTCTTGCCCTCCGGCCGGCCCCAGGGGGACACGGGCGGACGGCCACCCGACGTGCGACCCTCGCCACCACCCAGCGGGTGATCGACCGGGTTCATCGCCACGCCGCGCACCTTCGGCCGGCGGCCGAGCCAGCGGGATCGTCCCGCCTTGCCCGCCCGGACCAGCTCGTGGTCCACGTTGCCCACCTGGCCGACGGTCGCCGTGCACTCGGAGCGCACGCGGCGGACCTCGGTGCTCGGCAGGCGGAGCGTCACGTAGGGCCCCTCCTTGGCGATCACCTGGATCCCGGCGCCCGCCGCGCGTCCCATCTGGGCACCCTTGCCCGGCACCAGCTCCACGCAGTGTACCGTGGTGCCGAGCGGCACGTTGGCGAGCGCCAGGTTGTTCCCGAGATTCGCCTCCACGTCGGCGCCGGTGTGGATCACGTCGCCCACGGCCAGTCCGCGTGGATGCGGGATGTAGCGCTTCTCCCCGTCCGCGTACTGGACGAGGGCGATGCGGGCCGACCGATTCGGATCGTATTCGATCTCCCGCACGGTCGCCGGCACGCCGACCTTGTCCCGCTTGAAGTCGATTCTGCGATACCGCCGCTTGTGGCCGCCGCCCCGTCGCCGCGTCGTAATGCGGCCCGAGTGGTTGCGGCCCGAGGACCGGGGAAGCCCCTCGACGAGGGACTTTTCCGGCTTCGAACGGGTGACCTCTTCGAAGCCGGATACCGACCGGAACCGATTCGCCGCCGTGACCGGCCGAAATTTCTTGATTCCCATCTGTTCAGACTCCCTCGTACAGATCGATCATCTCGCCCTCGGGGAGGGTGACGATCGCCTTCTTCCAGTCGCGTCGCTTTCCGGTGCTGCGACCCACCCGGCGATTCTTGCCGACGCAGTTCATCGTGCGCACGCTCGTCACGGTGACGTCGAACATCTGCTCGATCGCGTTGCGGATGTCGATCTTCGTCGCCGCGCGATGAACCTCGAACGTGTACTTGTTCTGTTCCGCCTGCAGAATCGAACTCTGCTCGGTGATCAGCGGGCGGACCAG
The DNA here is from genome assembly GCA_964578925.1 of uncultured Gemmatimonadota bacterium. Taxonomy (GTDB): domain Bacteria; phylum Gemmatimonadota; class Gemmatimonadetes; order Palauibacterales; family Palauibacteraceae; genus JARFPW01. The sequence goes on from CAZOEX010000243.1 coordinate 1,996, forward strand.
GACCTCCTGCGGCGGGCGACTCATGCGTCCTCCTCGTCGCCCGCGAGCGCGGGCTCTTCGACGATGACCGTGTGGGCCCAGAGCACGTCGTACGCCGACGCCTCACCCCACGGCATCACCTTCACGTCGGGAATGTTGCGCCCCGACAGGTAGACCTCTCGCTTCACGCCGTCCGTGAGGACCAGCGCGTTGCCGTCGACCTCGAGCGCGCCCAGCAGCTCGGCCATCCGGCTCGTCTTCGGCTCGTCGAACGCCAGTTTCTCGACCACGACGAGATCGCCGTCGAGAGCCCGGGCGTTCAGCGCCGAGTTCGTGGCCAGTCGCTTCAGCTTCCGCGGAATCTGCTTCCCGTAGTCCCGCGGCTGCGGGCCGAAGGTCACCGCGCCGCCCCGCCAGAGCGGGGAGCGGATCGAACCCGCGCGGGCTCGGCCGGTCCCCTTCTGGCGCCACGGCTTTCGGCCGCCGCCCCGGATCGTCTGGCGCGTCTTGGTCGCGTGGGTCCCCTGGCGCCGATGCGCGCGGAGCGCCGTCACGACCTGGTGCAGCACGTCCTCGTTCACGGTGCCGTCGAACACGCTCTCCGGGAGCGCGACGTCACCCGAGCGCGCCGCGCCCTCCGCCGTGTATCCTTTCACCTTCATACCGCGTCTCCGCCTCTCCTCGATGCTCGTCGTCTCAAACGGTGCGGATGAGCACGACGTTGTTGCGCGCTCCCGGCACCGAACCGTCGATCATCAGCAGGTTGCGCTCGACGTCGACGGCGACGATGCGCCGGTTGAGCGCCGTCCGCGTCTTCGCTCCCATCTGACCGGCCATCTTTCGGCCCTTGATCACGCGCGACGGATCCGTTCCCGGTCCGATCGAGCCGGGCTTCCGGAGCACGGAGCTGCCGCCGTGCGAGGCCCGGGAGCCGCCGAAATTGTGGCGCTTCACGGTGCCCTGGAAGCCCTTGCCCTTCGTGCGTCCCGTGATCTTCACGCGCTGCCCGACCTCGAACACGTCGACGGTCAGCTCCTGGCCCGCCTCGTACTCGCGATCGGGGTCGGGCGCGAACTCCGCGAGCACGTCCGGGACGTACTCCAGCCCCGCCCGCGCGGCGTGGCCGGCCGCGGGCTTCGTCGCCCGGCGGTCACGCCTGCGACCGAACCCGAGCTGGATCGCCTCGTAGCCGTCCGTCTCGTCCGTCTTGATCTGAACGACCGGGCACGGGCCCACCTCGAGCACCGTGACCCCGACGGCGTTTCCGTCGTCGTCGAAGATCTGGGTCATCCCCACTTTCTTTCCGATCATGCCAGCCATCGTCGTTTCGTCCCTATTCCGTGATGGGCAATGAGAAATGGCTCAGGTCAAGGCGGACGAGGCGAGGCGAGTGAGGCGTACTCATGTACGCCGCAGCGAGCCCGAGCCGACGTCCAACGCCGAGCTGAGTCATTGATCGCAGCCCATCATTGGACCTTGATTTCGACGTCCACACCCGCGGCCAGGTCCAGCTTGGTCAGCGCGTCGACCGTCTGGGGCCGGGTGTCGTAGATGTCGATCAGTCGCTTGTGCGTCTTCAGCTCGAACTGCTCTCGCGCCTTCTTGTTCACGTGCGGGCTGCGCAGCACGGTGAAGAGCTGGCGCCGCGTGGGCAGCGGAATCGGGCCGCTCACGGACGCGCCCGTCTTCTGGGCCGTGCGGACGATGTCCGCCGCCGTCTGGTCGATCACGACCGGGTCGAACGCCCTGAGCCGAATCCTGATTTTCTCCGCCATCAGCTATCTCTCTCGTGTTCCACTCTCAACTACTCGATGATCTCGGTGACGACGCCGGCGCCGACGGTGCGGCCGCCTTCGCGGATCGCGAAGCGCAGCTCCTTGTCCATCGCGATCGGCGCGATCAGCTCCACGTCCATGT
>CAZOEX010000244.1:0-3884 GCA_964578925.1 uncultured Gemmatimonadota bacterium
CGTCGAAGCCCGGCCATCCGAACTCGAACCAGCCCTCGTCGAACACCCAGACGCGTGCGTGGCCTCGCTCGAGTTGGAAATCGATCGTCGCCTCGAGCTGCTCGCCGGGGAGCAGAAACGCCGGTGGCGCGTCGACGTCGGTCATCTTCGGCGTGAGCGCCACGACCTCCACCTGTCCTCTGTCGACGAGCGACCAGCTCCAGCCGATCGTCACGCCGAAGATCTCCTCGATGTCGAGCTGGACCGCGGCCCAGGCGACGCCCCCGACGAAGGCGGCCATGACGAGAAGGAAGGGGATGGCCTCCTTCAGACTGCGAACCTGGATCGTGCCTGGTCGAGACATGTCATCCACCATACGGGCAAGATCCGCACCGCGCAGGGGGCGGCGGTTCGTCGTCGGTCGCCTTCCCTCCGGAGGCCCGCTACAATGGGCGATATGCCCGCCCTTCCGCCCTATCTCACCGCGACGATCGGATGACAGCTCCAGGCGCGCGCCCCGGTCTCTCCGGTTGCGTCATCGCGATGGACGAGGCGGACCGCATCGGCGACTGCCTCGCTTCGCTGGACTTCTGCGACGATCTTCTCGTCGTTGATTCCCACTCCGCGGACGACACGCGGAAGATCGCCGCCGCGGCCGGCGCCCGCGTCATCGAGCGGGACTGGCCCGGGCACGTCGCGCAAAAGGAGTTCGCGATTCGCGCGGCCGAGCACGACTGGGTCCTGTGCGTGGACGCGGACGAGCGCGTCGGCCCGGAGTTGCGGGCCGAGATCATCGCGCTCCGAGAGGCGGCGTTTCCCGACTGTGCCGGATGGCGCTTCCCGCGGCTGTCGAGCTACCTGGGCGAGTGGGTCCGCTACGGCACGTGGTACCCCGACCGGCAGCTTCGCCTGTTCGACCGGCGCCGCGGGCGCTGGAGCGGCCACGACCCGCACGACCGGGTCGAGCTCGACGGAGACGCCCGGATCGGCGAGCTGAACGGCGACCTGCTCCATCATCCGTACCGGAGCCTCAGCGAGCATCTGCGCAACATCGACCGGTATACGACCACGATGGCCGAAGGCATGCGCGAGCGCGGACGGAGCGCGTCGCCGCTGGACCTCCTGGTCCGGCCCGCCTGGCGCTTCTTCCGATTCTATTTTCTCGGCCGCGGTTTCCTGCACGGCTGGCGCGGGCTCCTCCTCGCCTCGCTGGCCTCCCACTACGTACGGATGAAGTACGCGAAGCTGCGCGAGCTGGAGCGGGCGGGCGACGGCTGAACGAATGGACCGCATGGCTCCCGTGTATCCAGAAATGTCGGCGCCCTCGTTGCGGTGCCGGCGCCGTACGACCTCATCCGACTCCGGATCCGAGAGGAAACGATATGCGATCGATGAAGCGCACTGTCTCGCTGCTGGCCCTGGTACCGGCGCTCCTCCTGGGCGTGTCCACGTCGCTGCAGGCCCAGGAAGCGGAAGGCGAGATGCAGCAGGACGCTGCCCGAGCGGAACACGAGGCCGACATCGAGGCGGCCGCAGAGGCCGCGCTCTCCTGGCTGGAGCTCGTCGATGACGGCGATTACGAGGCGAGCTGGGAAGCGGCGGCGGAGGCGCTGAAGAGCCAGGTTACGCTGGAGCAGTGGAATGCCGCGATCGGTGACGCGCGCAGCCAGGTCGATCCGCTCGGCGAGCGTACCCGCACCGACGCGCGGTACACGACGGAACTGCCCGGTGCCCCGGCGGGCGAGTACGTCGTCTTCCAGTTCCGCACCGAGGCGTCCGGCGACCGAACCGTCGGGGAGACCGTCGTGCCGATGAAGCAGGAGGACGGGAGTTGGGAGGTCTCAGGCTACTTCGTGCAGCCGTAGCCGCGGAACGCTGGCGCGATTCCATGCGTTGACCCAACTGAACTCCAAGGGGAATCAGCAGGGAGCAACGCATGGAATACCGCACACTTGGATCGACCGATCTCGAGATCGCGCCGCTCGTATTGGGCGGCAACGTCTTCGGATGGACGGCGGACGAGCCGACCTCGTTCCGCCTGCTGGACGCGTTTCTCGACCACGGCTTCAACGCCATCGACACGGCCGACGTCTATTCGGCCTGGGCGCCCGGGAATTCCGGGGGTGAATCGGAGACCGTGATCGGCAACTGGCTCGCCGAGCGGGGAAGCTCCGTGCGTGACCGCATCGTGCTGATCACGAAGGCCGGCTGGGAGAAGGGCCTGTCGAAGGACTACATCACGGAGGCCGTGGAGGACTCCCTGCGTCGCCTGCAGACCGACCACATCGATCTCTACTTTTCGCACAAGCCGGATTCCGACACACCGATCGAGGAGACGCTCGAGGCTCACCACGAGTTGATCGAACGGGGGAAGATCCGCGTGGCCGGCGCCTCGAACTACGACGCGACCCAACTGGCGAAGGCGCTCGAGGCCGGCGAGGCCGAGGGCCGAGCCCGCTACGAGGTCCTGCAGCCGGAATACAATCTGTACGACCGCAGCGGTTACGAGGCCGAGCTCGAGGACGTCGTGGTCCGCGAGGGGCTCGGCGTGATCAGCTACTACGGTCTGGCGAGCGGCTTCCTCACGGGCAAGTACCGCTCCGAGGACGATCTGGACAAGAGCCCGCGCGGCGAGGGGATCGGAAAGAAGTATCTGGACGAGCGCGGCCGGCGCATCCTGGGAGCCCTGGACGACGTGGCCGCCCGCCACGACGCGACGCCGGCGCAGATCGCCCTCGCCTGGGTGATGGCCCGGCCGAGCGTGACGGCGCCGATCGCCAGCGCGACGAGCGTCGACCAGCTCGAGGAACTGTTGGACGCCGCCCGTCTCGAGCTGGACGAGGCCGCGGTCGAGCGGCTGACCGAAGCGAGCGCGGTCGAGGCGGGGGCTGCGGTCTGAGCCGTTGCACTGATCCCGCGTCGCGGATTCGGAACGGGAGAGCGTCCTCGTACAGCATCAGCGCCCGGACTTCTCGTCGATGAAGGAACCTACCGCGTTTCGGCCTCCGGATCACCGCCCAGGCTCAACAGCGATCCCACCACGACCACCGCCACCGCGCCGATCACGTTGTGCCACAGAAAGGACACGTCAGGCGCCTCCACGCTGACGAGCGCCACGGTGCCCATCCCGGCGATCAATCCGTAGAAGGCGCCGCGGCCGCGAGCGAACGGGATGAAGGCGAGCAGGAAGACGCCGAGGATCGAGCCGTAGAAAAACGATCCGAAGCGGTTCACCACTTCGATCAGCGAGCCGAGCGCCACCGCCCAGAGCGCGACCCCGCAGGCGAACAGTCCCCAGAAGCCGGTCGCGAGCTTCGAGACCATCAGATAGTGGGCGTCCGACTCCTCGCGCCGGAAGTGGCGGCGGTAGAAGTCGATGACCGTCGCCGTCGACAGGGAGTTCAGCTCGGAGGAGATGCTCGACATGGCCGCCGCGAGCACGGCGGCGATGAACAGGCCCGGCACGATGATCGGCAGCTCGTTCAGCACGAAGGCGGGAATGATGTAGTTCACGTCGCGCGGATTCCGCCCGGTCGTCGATTCCGCCAGGGCGAGGGCGTCCTCGCGCACGGCCTGCATCCGTTCGTCGGCGTCGAGGAAGCGGCCGGCGGCCGTCCCGACCCCCGCCTCTTCGTCCGCCTTCCGGGCGACGGCGTATTCGCGCGCCGCCTCCCGGCGGGCCTCGAAGGCCTCCCCGTACCGCTCCGTCAGGCCCTCGTACTCCGCCACCACGGCCGGCTCCGGCGCTCCGGCGACGGCCGCCCGGTGGTCGCGGTTGAAGAGCAGGGGCGGCGCGGCGAAGAGGTAGTAGACGAAGACGAGCACGCCCACCATGAGCACCATCGCCTGCAGCGGGATCTTCCAGTAGGCGCTCATCAGGAGCGAGCTGCGCGCGTCGTCCACCG
>CAZOEX010000245.1:0-3812 GCA_964578925.1 uncultured Gemmatimonadota bacterium
CTGCGGCGACAGCTCCAGGCCGTCGAAGTCCGTCGTCGTGCCCGAGTATCCGGCGTACACCACGGTCTGGGGCGACAGCTCGTAGCTGAGCAGGACCTGCGCGAACAGCCGGTTGCTCTCCGGCTCCACCGGCTCGATCCACAGCATCGGATTCCTCTCGACTCGCCGGTACTGGAGCGTGGATCGCAGGAAGAGACGCAGGCCGAAGTGGTACTCGAATCGGCCGTCCGACAGCCACGCCCGAAACACCTCGCCGGCCGGGATCGTCAGCCGGTTCAGACGCTGGCGGAGCGTGAGCCGCAGACCCCGACCGAGCAGGAGCTGCAGGCCGGCCCCGAGCTGCAGCCCGTGGCCGAGCCGGGCGTTCTCGGCGTCGATCTCGTCGCCAACGGACAGGGCGGCGTCGAGGCCGAGCCATCCCGAGGGACGCAACTCGGCCTCGATCTCCGTCACCTGCAGGGCGAAGAGGTCGTCGCCCAACGCATTGCGGCGCCACTCGTGGGACGCTTCCATCCGTGCCTGCAGGGGACCCTGCCAACCCACGCCGATCTCGAACTTCTCGTCGATCACGTTGCCGTCGAAGTCGGTCAGCCGCTGGCCCTCGACGATGACGGCCATCAGGTCGAACCACTCGGCCTCGTCCGGGCGAATGAGCCGTACGACCTGGAATTCGGGCCCGAGCAGGTCGACCCGCTGCAGGAGGCCGGCATCAGACCGGTGACCCCTGCTGAAAGCGCGAAAATCGGCTTCCACCGCCCAGTGGTTCGTGTCGAGGTCGTAGCGGACGTTCCAGCGCGTGCCCCCGAAGCCGCCGGACCGGCCGGTCATCGCTTCGACCTCCGGCTCGTCGTCGGTGCGCGACCCGGCGAAGAGGAAACCCAGCCGGTGCGACCGGCCGAGCCGGAACGTGCCGTCCACGGCGGCGACCGCGTTGTGGTAGGCGTCCCCCACCCGGGCCGTACCGAGAAACCCCAGGGAAGAGGAATTCGGGAGATCGAGACGGTAGCGCCCCACGACACCGGTCACGTCGCGAGCGGTCGAGACGCGCTCGGAGCCCTGGTTGCCCGGCAGGATCCGGCTGTTCACCCGGTCGAGTGTGACGAACGCCCCGGCGGCATGCTCGCCCCTCTGCCACGTCAGCTTGGTCCCGGCCAGCGGGTCGACGACGCTCCGCGTGAACAGCAGATCCTCGGACACGTCGAAGAAATCGGCGTCGTCCAGGAAGAAGGGACGCTTCTCCGGAAAGGACAGGGCGAAGCGGCGGTTGACCTCGAACTCGGCGGCATCGGCCTCGACCTGGCTGAAGTCGGGATTCAGCGTCACGGCGAGCCGCGTCGAGCGTGAAGAACTCCAGCGAGCGGAGACGCCGGCCGAGACGTCGGATGCCGAGGTCCCGCCCGTCTCGTCACCTCCCGCCGGGTCGGACTCGGAGTGGCTGGCCGTGAGCGTGGGCTGGAGGCGGGCGCCGCGACCGGGTGTCACGTCCTCCAACCCGGCGAGCGGTTGCGCCTGGCAGAGCAGGCAGTTGTCGTCCCGGTCGAGCGGCACGGAGCCGATCCGGACGTCGGCGCTCCGCGGCCACGAGCGCTCGATGACCAGGCCCCACAGACGGGGGGCCGTCGCACCGTCCGGCCCGCCCCGGCCCTGGGGCCACCGGAGCGCCCGGTACGGAATCGCCAGCTCCACCGTGTAGCCGTCGGGGGTGACGCGCCCGGCGGAGGGCCAGGTCGCGTCCCACGTCGCGTCCTCGTCCTCGCCCTCGGCGTACAGGGCGTCCGACTGGACGCCGAGCGCCGTCACGGCGAAGCGGTAGCCCCGGCGACTGGTGCCCGCGGGATCGAGCAGCACGACGATTTGATCGTCTCCGCCGGCCGCGTCCCGTTCGGTGTAGTGGGCGCGAATCGCCGACGGCTCCGGGTCGGCGGCCCGGCAGCCGACGTAGAGCGCCCGGGGGCCGGCTAGCAGCCGGCAGGTCGTCTCGACGGGAGCCGGGGCGTTGTCCGCCGGAAACCACTCCCGGGCGAGCCGGGCGACGGCGGCCTCCCGCCAGGCGGGTTCGTCGAGCCGGCCGTCGACTTCCGGCCCCCGGCCGATCGCGGGCGCCGTCAGGGGCGCCGGCCTCGTCGTGGCCGCCCCCCTCGCCCCCTGGGCACGCAGTTCCCCCGGCCTCGCGATCACGAGGCATGCGGCGAGCAGCGCGGTGGCCGGCCCGCCGAAGGCTGTGGCGCGCACTAGGGACCGCCCTCGTCGACTTCGAGCCGGACGCCCGTGAGACGCAGCATCGGCCGGAGGCTCGACGCGATCCATCGATCGATCTCACCGGGATCGAGCACCCGGTTGCCCTCCAGTCCGCGACGCTCGATCCGTCCGTCCGGCATCCCGATTAGCTCGACCTCGAGCCAGTCACCGCCGTGCGGCTTCTCGCCCAGCTTCACCCGGGCGCCCGGATCGAGATGCGAGAATCCGCCGAGGTCGGATCGCACCACCGCGCGGCCGCTGATTCGCAGGCCGCCCTCGCAGCGCTCCGTGCGCCACTCGGCGGTGATCACGCCCGGGTCCCGGTTTCGGTTCGAGTTCGTGTTCGAGCCGCTCGCGGGCCAGCATTCGGTGACTCCGGACGGCGAATCGACGATCGGCGGCGTTTCGACGCCCTGCGTCGTTTCCCCGCCCTGCCGGGCTCCGACGACCTCTTGCGGCGGAACCTCCATCGGCGGCGTCTCCGTCGACGGACCCGTCGCCGCGAGTGGCGTCGGGCGGAGCGCGGCGACGACCAGGCCCGCCGCGATCCCGAGGGCGAGCACGAGGGCCGCGCCGCTCGCGGGCGACGACCCCCGGCTTCGCTCTTCGTCGAGGATGGCCATCAGCCGGCCGGTCATCTGTGACCGCCGGGCCATCGGAATCGCCGCCGTCGCGCCCCGGGCGGATCGCAGCGCGTGCGCCATCGCCAAAAGCTGATGGGCGTATTCCGACCCCCGGACACCCGATCGGATGACCGCGTCGTCGCACGCGTGCTCGCGCTCGGCCAGCATCCGGCGCACGGCGAACCAGACGAGCGGATTGAACCAGAACACGGCGCGCGCCAGCTCGGCCACCCGCTGCAGCAGAACGTCGCCCCGCCGCACGTGCGCCAGCTCGTGGAGGAGCACCGCGCGCGCCTGTGCCGCGGGCCAGTCCACGGCGGTTTCCGGCAGGAGGATGCGGGGCATCCGGTGTCCCCACGTCATCGGCATCGCCGTGGGCTCACCGAGGAGAAGCCGGACCGGCCGGTCGACGCCCAGGCGCCGCTTCGCGGACTCGAGCGTCTCGAGGAGGCCCGGCTCCTCGACGCACCGGGCGTCGCGCCCCACCCGCCGCAAGGTGAAGAGGCGTCTCCCGAGCACGACGAGGAACCCGAGGCAGCCCGCCAGCCAGAGCGCGCGCCAGGGGATCGCGAGCCCCTGAGAGCCGCCGCCGAGGGCCCCGCGCTCAGATGTCGTCCCCCGGGCCGACGGCGCCGCTGCGGGCGCCGATGACGCCGTCCCTTCCCGGACGATGACGGCCTCCCCGGATGAGCCGGCGGCGGGCGCCGCCGGATGGAGATCCAGGAGCTCCGCGACCTCGGCGCTCATCGGCAGCGGGACATCCGGCGAAACGGGACCGAGCAGCGGGACGGCGAGCGCGGCGCACAGCGCCGAGCTCCAGACGAGATGGCGCGTGGCCGCCGAGCTGCCGCGCAGGAGGAGTGCGAGAAGAGCCGCCACCAGCAGAAGGCCGGTCGGGCGGAGGACCAGGTCGGCGACACCGGTCGACGTCACGATCGCTTCCATGGTCAG
>CAZOEX010000246.1:0-3793 GCA_964578925.1 uncultured Gemmatimonadota bacterium
CGGGGCGATCACCCCTGTCCCGGGCGGCGTCGGGCCGATGACCATCGCGATGCTCCTCCGCAACACGGCGACCGCCGCGACGCGGATCGGCGCGGCCGAGAGTGTCGCCGCAGAATGAGTCGGGACGCCACGTGACGCCCGGCCAGATTCCGCTCTTCGGCGAGTCCGACGCGGGAGAGAATCGCCAGGCCGCGGATACGGCCCCCGACGTACCCGAGTCGCGACGGCCCGAGGCGCCGAAGTCCGAGACTTCGGAGTCGGAGGAGGCCGAGGCCCTGGAGTCCGAAGCGCCCACGATCCGGACGCGCGATCGCGAGCCCCCCCCTCCCGGGACGGCGCCCGAGTCCGCCATCCCCGTCACCGAGCTGAACGAACGGGCCAAGCGGCTCGTGGAGGGCGCCTTCGGCAACGTCTGGGTCGGGGGCGAGGTCGCGAATTGGGGGCCGCACCAGTCCGGCCACTGCTACTTCAGCCTGCGCGACGACGGGGCACAGCTCTCGTGCGTGATGTTCCGGTCGGACCTGCAGCGCCTGCCCGCGCACCCCGAGGAAGGGATGCGGGTCGCCGCGTACGGACGGCCGACGATCTACCCGGCCCGCGGAAGCTGGCAGCTCGTCGTGCGCGACATCCAGGCCGAGGGCGAGGGCCTGTGGCGGCTGGCGTTCGAGCGGCTGAAGAAGAAGCTGGCCGCCGAGGGACTCCTCGACCCGGCCCGCAAGCGAGCGCTGCCCAAAGTGCCCCGCCGGATCGGTGTCGTCACCTCGCGCTCGGGCGCCGCCCTGCGCGACGTGGTCGCCGTCGTGCGGCGCCGCGCGCCGTGGACCCGGGTGCTGATCAGCGACTGCCGCGTGCAGGGGGACGGCGCGGCCGACAGCATCGCGACGGCCCTCGAGCGGCTGGTGAGCCACGGGGGGTGCGACGTGATCGTGCTCACGCGCGGGGGCGGATCGGTGGAGGACCTCTGGGCGTTCAACGAGGAGCGGGTCGCCCGGGCGATCGCGGAGTGCCCCGTTCCGACCGTGTCGGCGGTGGGGCACGAGGTCGACGTGACGATCGCGGACCTGGTGGCCGACGTCCGCGCCCCGACCCCGTCGGCGGCCGCCGAGACCGTCGTGCCCGAGACGATCGTCCTGCGCGACGCGCTCCGATCGCGCGCGGCCGTGCTCGTGGAGACGCTCCGCCGCCGGACCCGACGGGGACGTGAGCGAGCGCTGCGGGCCGCGACACGGCTCGACGAGCGGACCGCCCGCCTGTTGCGGGACCGTCGCGGGCGGCTCGACCGGGCGGCCGGGCGACTCGACGCATTGAGCCCGCTCGGCACCCTGCGGCGCGGGTACGCGGTGCCGCTCGACACGGACGACCACGTGCTGCGGCGGCTGGAGGACTTCGATCCGGGCGGTACGTTCCGGCTCCGGATTCGCGACGGAAACATTCACTGCCGGACGGAGTCGCGGAGGGCGGCGCCGGAAGAGGTGGCAGCGGGAGAGAAGGCGTGAGCGACACGGGGGAGCTGGATATCGACATGGCTGCCGCGACGGATGACGGCGAGGGCCGCGGTTTCGAAGAGCTGATGGCGGAGCTCGAAGACATCGTGGAACGGCTCGGCAGTAGCGACCTGGAGCTGGACGAGGCGCTCGAGCTGTTCGAGCGTGGCGTCACCTGCCTGCGCGAGGCGAGCGGCCTGCTCGATTCGGCCGAGGGGCGGGTGGAAGAGCTGATCTCGTCGGCCTCCGACGACTTCGAGGCGATCGGGTTCGAGGTTCCCGATCTCGACGACGGCGAAACCGGCGGGGGGTGATCGACACGGCGGTGCGCCCGGAGACGATTCGCTGGTACCGGGATCGCATCGAGGCGGCCCTGATCGCCATGCTGGACGAGTTGCTCGCGGACGCCCCGGCGTCCGTCGCCGATCCGATCCGCTACGCCGTGCTCGGACCCGGGAAGCGCATCCGGCCGCTCCTGCTGATGGCCGCCTGCCGGGCGACGGGAGGCGGTGCCGAGGGTGTGGCCCAAATCGCCTGCAGCGTCGAGTTCGTGCACGCGTACTCCCTCGTGCACGACGATCTGCCGTGCATGGACGACGACGTACTGCGCCGGGGCCGCCCGACCCTGCACGTACGATACGGCACGCCGGCCGCCGTGCTGGCGGGCGCCGCGCTCATGCCGCTGGCCGTGCGCGCCATCCGGCGGGGTGCGGAGCGGCTCGAGCTCGAGCGCGACGCCGGGCGCGAGCTGGTGCGCCGCCTCACCGTAGCGGCCGGAGGCCAGGGGATGGTGGGTGGCCAGCTCCTCGACCTGCGGGCGGAGGGACGCGACGTCTCACCCGAGGAGCTGGAGACGATCCATCTCGGCAAGACCGCCCGGCTGATCGCGGCGGCGGCGGCCATGGGGGGAATCGCCGCCGGGGCGCCCGCCGACCAGGTCGAGTGTCTCGAGCGCTTCGGGCGGCGCCTCGGCCTCGCGTTCCAGGCGAAGGACGACATCCTCGACCTGCGCGGCACGACGGACGAGCTGGGCAAGGTGAGCGGTCGCGACGCGGCGCTCCGGAAGGCGACCTATCCGGCCGTCCACGGCCTCGCGGAGGCGGAGCGCCTCAGCCGGGAGCTGTTGCGAGCGGCGGAGGACGAGCTCGACGGGCTGCCCGACGCGGGCGACCTGCGCGCGATCGCCGACTGGATTCTGGCTCGCAGGTACTGAGCAGCGGCTGAGCAGGCACGGAACGAAGATGACGAGGAATTGACGATGGCGAAGAAGCTCGGCGTACTGGCCCGTCCCGGGCATCCGGAGCTCGCCGCGATCGTCTCGCGGCTGGCCGAGGCTGCCGAGGCGCACGGCTTCGAGCTGTTCGGGGACGATACGGTGCGGACGCACGCGGCGTCCTCGGCCCTCGGCCCCAACGCTACGGAGATGGACATCGTTCTCACGCTCGGCGGCGACGGGACCCTGCTCGCCGGGGCCCGCCTTGCGGGTCCGCACGACATCCCGGTCATCGGATGCAACCTGGGGGATCTCGGCTTCCTCACGGCGGGCCCCGCTGATCGGCTCGAGGAGATGCTCGACCGCATCGCTCTGAGCGACTGCGTAGAGGAACGCCGGCTGGCCCTCGACGTCCGCTGCGGCGACCGGAGCTGGTATGCGCTCAACGACGCGGTCGTCCACAAGGGAGGGCTCGCCCGGCTGCTCCGCGTGCGGGTCTGGGTAGACGGCGACGAGGTCGGCCAGTACAGCGCGGACGGGATCATCGTCTCGACCGCGACGGGCTCGACGGCCTACAGCCTCTCGGCGGGCGGGCCGATCTTGCATCCGGGGCTCGACGCGATCGTCGCGTCGCCCATCTGTCCGCATACGCTCGCGATCCGGCCGCTCGTGATCGACGCCGCGTCGACGATCGAGATCGAGATCCTGAGCGGCATGGAAGGGAGCCTCGTGACGGTGGACGGCCAGGCCGGTGGCGAGCTGGCGCCGGGCGACCGGGTAACCGTGCGACGGTCGCCACACGACGTGCGTCTGCTGCGGATGCCGGACGACAACTTCTTCACCGTGCTCCGCCAGAAGCTGCGCTGGGGCGACGTGCGGCCCGACGAGGATTGAGCCGATGACACCGCGAGGCCGGGAGGAGGGGCGAAAGCGATGCTGACCGAGTTGCGCGTACTGAACTACGCCGTCATCGAGGACGTCACGCTCGAATTCGAGCCGGGTCTCACGGTGCTGACCGGAGAAACCGGGGCGGGGAAGTCGCTCGTCGTCGGCGCGCTCTCGCTGCTGCTCGGCGAGCGGGCCACGACGGAGATCG
>CAZOEX010000247.1:0-3783 GCA_964578925.1 uncultured Gemmatimonadota bacterium
CAGGCCGACGAGAAAGAAGAAGATCGCCATCAGCCCGTCGTTCACCCAGTGCTGCAGCGACAGCCTGAGCTCCCAGTCGCCCACCGAGAAGCCCGCGTACTGGTACCAGAACTCTTGGTAGACGTCGACGAGCGCCGAGTTGGCTACGGCCAGCGCCATCGCCGTGGTGCCGAGCATGATCACGCCGCCGGCCGCCTCGGCCCGCAGGAACTCGAGCAGCGTCCGGGTGACCCGGTTGTTGCCGTAGCTTCGAATGATCGTACGCACGCGGCGACCTGGATTGCGGTGTCGGCTGTGGGGTCCACACGCCTGCTGGACACCCGAAACGACGCGGGTCATCTTGACCGTCTTCGACCCGACGCCGCAAGCCGGCGTGCCCCGCGAACCAGCGCGCGAGAGCCACGAATACATGACAGCCGAGCATTCGACGAACGACGAATTCGTACCGCGAGCCTATCAGCCCGAGTTACCCATCGATCGGTTGATCGTCCGGGAGGCCCCGGACGAGGAGGCTGTGCCGCTCGACGTGCTCTTCGTCGGCGGTGGGCCGGCGGGCCTGGCCGGGGCGATCGAGCTGGCTCGGCTCGTCGAGGCCGACGCGGAGCAGGGAGGCGACCTCGGACCCGTCGAGATCGGTGTGCTGGAAAAGGCCGGGTCACTCGGCGAACACTGCCTGTCGGGCGCCGTGGTCGACATCGGCCCGCTGCGCGAGCTGTTTCCCGAAGTCGGCGTGGCCGACCTGCCGTTGCGCGGACCCGTCGATGGTGAGCGGGTCTACCTGCTCACCGAGGGCGGCAAGGTTCGGCTTCCGACACCCCCGCCGATGAAGAACCACGGGAACCACGTGGCGTCGATCTGCGAGATCGTGCGCTGGATGGGCGAGCGGGCGGAGGCCGCGGGCGTCAACGTCTTCACTGGCTTCCCGGCGGACGCGTTGCTCATGGAGGGTGACCGCGTCACCGGCGTCCGGACGACCCCCGCGGGCCTCGATCGAGAGGGCGAGCCGGGCGCCGGCCACATGCCGGCGACCGACGTCACGGCCAGGGTCACCGTGCTGGCCGAGGGGACCCGGGGGCCGCTGACGCAGGCCTGGCGAGCCGACCAGGAGGTGGGCGCGCCGAACCCGCAAATCTACGCCCTCGGCGTGAAGGAGCTGTGGGAGGTGAAGAAGCCACTCGAGCACGTTGTCCACACGCTCGGCTGGCCCCTGCCGAACGACGCCTTCGGCGGCTCGTTCCTGTATCCGATGGGAGACGGCCTGGTAGCCGTGGGGCTCGTCGTCGGGCTCGACTACCGCGACAATACCCTCGACGTGCACGAGCTGTTGCAGCGGATGAAGGGCCATCCGCTTTTCCGCGAGGCGCTCGAGGGCGGCGAGATGGTCGAGTGGGGCGGGCGCACGATCCCGGAGGGCGGCTGGTACTCGCTGCCCGAGCGAATGACGGGGAACGGCGTGATCCTGGCGGGGGACGCCGCCGGCCTGGTCGACGTCCCGTCGCTGAAAGGCATCCACTATGGCATGCTGTCCGGGATGTACGCCGCGCGCGAGATCTTCGAAGCCCTGAAGCGGGACGACACGTCCGGATCGGGCCTCGCCGGATACGACGCGGCGGTGCGCGAGAGCGTGATCGGGCGAGACCTCTACCGTCGCCGGAACATGCGACTCGCCTTCAAGTCGGGCTTCTACGCGGGCGGGATGAAAAGCGCGCTGGCCATCGCGACCGGCGGTCGCGTGCCCGGCGGCCGCATCGACGTCCAGGAAGACGCGGCCGAGCCGAAACGGCCCGCCGCCGAAGCGGACTTCCAGCCCGACGGCGAGTACACGTTCAGCAAGGTCGACGCCGTCTTTCGCTCCGGAAACACGACCCGGGACGACATCCCGATCCACCTCGTCCCGCCCGAGCACGTGCCCGCCGAGGTCGGCGAGCTCTATACCCATCTCTGCCCGGCGGGCGTCTACGAGTGGAACGAGGTCGAAGGTCTCGTGATCAACGCCCCGAACTGCATCGACTGCCGGGCGACGGACGTGCTCGGGCCGCGGTGGATGCCGAGGGAGGGCGGGTCGGGGCCGTCGTACAAGCGGATGTAGGAGGCGCCCGATCCGAGGCGCCCTACACCTTCCTTCGCGCGCTGGCGTTTGCATACGTCGCAAACGAGGCGCGCTCCGGAAGGTGTAGGGCTTCCGGGAAGGTCGATCCACGAGGGCTCCGGACGGCCCTGGCTCCTCCGGGACGGACGTGGGCCGTCGTCCGTCGGGTTGCCTGGGCGGGGGCGGTCCGGTTGGCACTCCGGGTTGCCGCGTCGGTCGTAGCCACGTTGCCGGGGTGGGGGGCGCCGCTCATGTTCCGCGGGTCCTGGCCGTCATCATGGACGGCTCGGGGCCCACCCTATCGACTGGAGCGGGACATGAACGGTGTGAAGATCGTGTCGGATCTGTACGAGGCATTCGGGCGCGGCGACATCCCTGCCGTGCTCGAGGCGATGGACGCGGACATCCACTGGCACGAGGCGGAGGGGAATCCCTACATGCCGAGTGGAGAGGCATTCGTAGGCCCGAAGGCGATCCTCGAAGAGCTCTTCATGAAGCTGGGAGGGGACTGGGACGGGTTCGCCGTGCATCCCCGCACGTTCCACGACGCGGGCGACGTGGTCGTGGTCGAGGCGCGCTACTCGGGCACGCACAACGGGACGGGGAAACCACTCGACGCACAGGTCTGCCACATCTTCACGCTGAAGAACGGCAAGATCACGAAGTTCCAGCAGTACGTGAACACCGCGAAGCTCCAGGAGGTCATGGGCGCGGTGGCGTAACTCCCCCGCGACCGCACTACTCGTCGAGCAGCTCCTCCGCCAGACCCTCGGCGTCATACACGGAGCGCAGCGCCTCGATGATCCCCGCCGAGTGCACCGACACCGTTCGCCCGTTCGACGCGGCGAAGAGAAACTCGTTCGGGAACGCCTCGATGTTGCCGTCGAAGGCGACGCCGACGATCCGCGCGTCTTTGTCGATCACCGGGCTTCCGCTGTTGCCGCCCGTGATGTCGTTCGTCGAGACGAAGTTGAGCGGGACGGACATGTCGACGTCGTCGATCGCGTCAGCCCAGGCGGGCGGCAGCGTCCAAGGGTGCTCGTTGTCGAACTCCGCGGATCGCGCGTAGAGACCGTAGATCGTGGTCTCCGGCGGCGCGAAGGTGCCGTTGTACTCGTAGCGGTCGACGGTCCCGTCGGTGATCCGCAGGGTGAAGGTGGCGTCCGGCGGCAGGTCGGTGCCGAAGGCCGTGAAGATCGCCCGCGCGAATTTTTCGCTCGCCGCGGTCTCGCGCTCGGTCACCGAGGACCAGGCGTCGCTCGTCTCCTCGGCCGCGTTCCGAACCGCGCGCGCCAGGTCGAGTAGCGGATCACCGAGGGCCGCCAGGCTGTCGCCGGAGAGCTCGAGGGCGCGGCGGCGGAACTCGACATCGTCCAGTCGCGACGCGGCGAAGACGCGCCGGGCCGCCCGCTCGGGCGTCTCGCCCGGCCGCACGGCGGCCGCCAGCGGATCGGTCGGCTCGAGCCACTTCTTCGCGAGCTCCATCCGACCGGCGAGCAGCGAGGCGGAGACATCGAGGTCGATCGGTCCGGTCTCGAGCAGCCGGTTCCGCGTGGCGTCGGCCGCGTCACCCCGGAAGGGTTCTCCGCGCTCCTCCTCGGGCATGGCCATCTGCGTGACCCAGGCGTCGATGCCCGCGGCGAGCTGCAGGTGCTCGGAGGCGAAGAGGTTCGAGGTGTTGTCGATCACGAGCC
>CAZOEX010000248.1:0-3291 GCA_964578925.1 uncultured Gemmatimonadota bacterium
CCTTCCCCTGGGACTGAACTGTCAGACCCGGACCTTATCGTAACTTCGCGCGGTCGAGACTTCGTCTCGCCGCCTCCTTCCGCGCGCCGGCGTCGACCCCACTCGTCGCCGCGCCGCATCGCCCCGGTGGCGGCGAGCCCTGCTCGCGGCTACCGGGGTGTCCTTCCTTCCGCACGACTCGATCGCGGGAACTGCTGTCCGGCGACTGCGTTGCCTGCCGTGCCCGAACCCGAGAAGTTCCCGACTCCATGACTTCTCCGCTGACGACGAAGCTGTTCACCGCCATTCTCGGGCGATCGTCCGCCGTACCGGACCTGCACCTCCAGGACGCCGCGGTGGACACGACCTCGACGGGCGATCTCCTGCAGCAGATCGGCGCATCACCGCCTACGCTCGAGAGCCTGCTCTACTTCATCGGGCTCGTCGTCGTCGCTTGGATAGCGCTCATCGTGACCCGCCGGGTCCTCCTGCGCATCGTCAATCGGATTACCGAGCGGACGGCGGTGACCTGGGACGACGTCCTGCGCGACCACAACTTCTTCCGGAACCTGGCGTCGGTCGCGCCCGTCCTGGTCCTATATTTCGGCATCTACCTGGTGCCCGACATCGTCGAGCCGCTCGAGGCGCTCGTGCAGCGGGTGGCGCTGGCGTCGCTCGTCGTGATGCTGGTCGTGGCGGTCCACTCCTTTCTCTCGGCGATCAACTCGATCTACGTGGCCGAGTACGAGCACGCCGACAGCCGTCCGATCAAGGGCTACCTGCAAATCGTCACGATCGTCCTGTGGATCGCGGCGGTCATCACGGTGCTGTCGCTGCTGATGGGGCGCTCGCCCGTCTTCTTCCTGTCAGGTCTCGGCGCGCTGATGGCCGTGCTGCTCCTCGTCTTCCGCACGACGATCCTGTCCCTCGTGGCCAGCGTTCAGATCGCGACGAACGACATGGTGCGCGTGGGGGACTGGATCTCCATGCCGCAGTTCGGCGCCGACGGCAGCGTGATCGACATCGCGCTTCATACGGTGAAGGTGCAGAACTGGGACAAGACGATCACGACGGTCCCGACGTACAAGCTCGTCGAGGACAGCTTCAAGAACTGGCGCGGGATGCAGGAATCGGGCGGCCGGCGGATCAAGCGGTCGCTCAACATCGACGTGAACTCGATCGGCTTCCTGTCGGACGATGAGATGGATCGACTCGGCCGGCTCGAGCTGCTGGCCGACTACATGGCCGAGAAGCGGCAGGTGATGGCCGAGTACCACGGGATGCGGCCCGACCGGCCGGAAGGAACGGAACCGACCCGCCGCCGGCTGACGAACATCGGAACCTTCCGCGCCTACATGCTCGCCTTCCTGCGGGCGCATCCCGGCGTACACCAGGAGATGACGCTCCTCGTACGCCAGCTCGCTCCCGGTACCGAGGGCGTTCCGCTCGAGGTGTACTGTTTTTCGAAGAGCACGGAATGGGCGGTGTACGAGAGCCTGCAGGCCGACCTGTTCGACCACTTTCTCGCGATCGCTCCCGAATTCGGATTGCGGATCTTTCAGCAACCCGCGGGGAGCGACCTCGCGGCGCTCGCTGGCGGCACACGCGCCGGCGCGACCCGAGTTGACCCGGCACTCGAAGCACCGAAGGCTAACGTGGACGAAGCGAACGAACGAAGAGGAGGGACCGAAGAATGAGAAAGACGAAGATCTCGCGACTCGCGGCGGTCGGACTGGTGGCGCTCGCCGTCGTCGCTTGCCGTCCCGACGGCGAGCGGGATGCGGAGACGGCGGCCGACGAAACGGCAGCCGAGACGGCGGCCGACGGCGAGACGACCGATGCGGGAACCGCCGCGCCCGCGGCGGTCATGGCGCCGTGCTGGACCGAGGCCGAGCCGGCAGAGCTGGCGGAGCGCCCGAGCCCGCTGGATTCGGCCTCCGTGGCGCTGAACGCCGGCGTGGTCAAGGTATGTCACGGCAGCCCGCAGATGCGCGGCCGCGAGATCATGGGCGGACTCGTGCCCTTCGATCAGCCCTGGCGTCTCGGAGCGAACGAGGCCACGCGGATCCACATGCCCGCGGCGGGGACGATCGCCGGGGTGGCGGTCGAACCGGGCTGGTATTCGCTCTACACCATCCCGGGCGCAGATTCGTGGGAGATCGTGGTCAACGAGAGCTCCGAGCGGTGGGGCATTCCGATCAGCGAGAAGGTCCGTGCGGCCGACGTCGGGTCCGGCACGGTCAACGTGCAGTCGACGGACGCTCCGGTCGAAGGACTCACCATGACGCTGACGGAGAACGGAGCCGACGCCGCGATCCTGACAATCGAGTGGGAGGAGACCCGCGTGCAGGTGCCGATCGAGCTACGGAGCCGTGATGGCGGCTGACGGTCGTCGCCCTGGAGTTCGGCGGGCCGAGCTCGCAGCGGTCGCGCACAAACTCGTGGCTGATGGGTAGCGTACTCTGAACCTCTATCCCACGGGATCTCTCTGGAATGACCGAGCCGAACAACACATCTACGCCCACGAAACGCCGGCGTCCTCCGCGCTGGCTGATCATCACGCTCGTCGTGATCGTCGCGTTGCCCCTTGCGGGCGCCGCGGTGCTCAAGGCGATGTTTCCGCCGGAGCGCCTGCGCGAGATCGCGGAGCCGCAGATCGAAAAACGGATCGCGCGCGATGTCTCGCTGGGCGATGTTCGGCTGAAGGTGTTTCCCAACATCGCGATTCGGTTGACCGACGTGTCAATCGCGAATCCGGAGACGGGATTCTCGGACTCGCCGGCCGTACGGATGGCCGCGCTCGACCTGCGGCTCGAGATCCTCCCTCTCCTGCGGCGACAGTTCCGGCTCTCCCAGCTTCGACTGGTCGGTCCACGCGTCCGCTACGAGGTCGCCGCCGACGGGTCGAACAACCTGACGGGCCTTCTCGCCCGCGATACGGTGGCGGAGGCGCCGGCGGACACCGTCAGTGCCCCTGAACGGACACGCCGCGGCTCCAGCTTCGAAATCCGGGACCTGGTGGTCGTCGACGGTGGTGTCGCCTATCTGAACTCGGAGACACGTCGCGCCGCCCGGTTCGCCTTCGAGGG
Source organism: uncultured Gemmatimonadota bacterium (assembly GCA_964578925.1). GTDB lineage: Bacteria > Gemmatimonadota > Gemmatimonadetes > Palauibacterales > Palauibacteraceae > JARFPW01. The sequence goes on from CAZOEX010000248.1 coordinate 3,069, forward strand.
TCGGCTCGACGTGGATCCGTCGGAGCGAGAGGGGGGACCGTCCGCCAGCGCCGGAGGCGTACATCTGTCGGACGTCCTCTGGGTGACGGACGGACGCGACACGACCCGTCTTCCCGACGTCGACGTCACCTACCGGGCGGTCTTCGAGTCGGGAGGCGAGCGCATCGCCGTGCCGGAGCTGGACATCCGGTCCGCGGGGCTGGCGCTGACGGGAGAGGCGGCC
>CAZOEX010000248.1:3301-3730 GCA_964578925.1 uncultured Gemmatimonadota bacterium
GCGACGCGACTCCGCGACCGGGGCCCGAACCGTGCGGCTCGAGCTGGCCTCCGGTGACTTCCGGATTCCGGACCTGCTCTCGGAGTTGCCGGCGGGAATGATCTCCGACACCCTAGAAATCGACGGTCGGGCTCGCCTGGATCTTCGGTATGCCGGGCAGCTCGGCGCTGAGCCCGGTCCCGAGCTGAGCGGAACCGCCGAGTACTCCGACGTCAGCTACGCTACGCCGGGTCGTGGCCGGATCGCGGAGGCGGTGAGCGGAACGCTCGGCTTCACGAGCTCGAGCCTCAGCACCTCCGACGTCAGCGGCCGGCTGTTGGGTCGTCCCTTCGAGGCTCGTATCGGAGTAACCGGCCTGACCGAGCCGAATCCCGCCCTCGAGGGCCATCTGTCGGGGGAATTCGGGCTGGCCCAGGTCAACGACTTTCG
>CAZOEX010000249.1:0-3710 GCA_964578925.1 uncultured Gemmatimonadota bacterium
GTGCGGTTCTCGATGAACTCGTGGTCGAGCAGGTCCTCCTCGATCAGCACGTGCATCCAGGCGTTGTAGCAGGCGACGTCGGTGCCGGGGCGGATCTGCAGGAAGATCTCGGCGTGATCGGCGATATCGACGTGCCGCGGCTCGACGACGATGATCTTCGTGCGGCCCCGCTTGGCCGACTGCTTCATGAAGGTCGCCGCGACGGGATGGTTGGCCGTCGTGTTGGAGCCCGTGATGAGCGCCACGTCGGCGTTCTTCACGTCGGCGAAGACGTTGGTCACGGCCCCCGAGCCGATCGTCTCGAGCAGCGCGGCCACGGACGAGGCGTGACAGAGCCGCGTGCAGTGGTCGACGTTGTTCGTCCCGAAGCCCGCGCGGATCAGCTTCTGGAAGAGATAGGCCTCCTCGTTCGAGCACTTCGCGCTCCCGAAGCCGGCCATCGTCGCGCCGCCGTGCTCGTCCTTGATCTCGCGCAGCCGCCGTCCCGCCAGCTCGAGCGCCTCCTCCCAGGTCGCCTCGCGGAAGTGCGGGAGGACCTCGTCGTAGTTCACCAGGCCGCCGGGCTTCCGCTTCCGCTCGTCCGACTCGGCGGTCTCGGCCGACAGGGGGCCCTTCGGGTACGACGACTCCTTGCGGATCAACGGCTTCGTCAGCCGCTGCATGTGCTTCGGATAGTCGAAGCCGTAGCGCCCCTTCACGCAGAGCCGCTCGTGGTTGACCGGGCTCTCTCGGCCGTCGGCGTAGACGATCTCGTTCTTCTCCTCGTCCACGAAGTAGGAGATCGCGCAGCCCACGCCGCAATACGGACAGACCGAGTCGACCTTCTTCAGGTCGGTCTTCGGCTTGCCGTTCGTCTTCGGCGTGTCCCCGGAATGCGGGGTGCCGTCGGCCCGCTGCACCAGGTCGACGAGGGTCAGCGCCCCGGTCGGGCAGGCCTGCACGCACTCGCCGCAGGCGACGCAGGTGCTCGCGCCCATCGGGTCGTCGAGGTCGAAGGCGATTCTCGTCTCATAGCCCTTCCCCGTGCGGCCGATCACGTTGTTGACCTGGATGTCGTCGCAGGCGCGGATGCAGCGGTCGCAGAGGATGCAGGCCTGGTGGTCGACGCGAATGACGTGGGACGAGTCGTCGATCGGCCGGCCGTTGCCCGATGGGATGCCGGCGACGGGAACGGTGCGATCCGGGGCGGTCCCTTCGTCGATCCGCGGGTCCATCCCGCCGTTCGTCGCGGTTCTCGTCTCGGCCGGTCCGCCCTTCTCGGCCCACTCCACGTCGTACATCTCGGCCAGCGCCCGCAACTCGTCGGGCTCGGTCTTCCGGTTCGTGCCGCCCGCGTCGATCGGGTAGTCCGTGAGGAGGAGCTCGACGAGCCCCTTCCGGCACTTCTCGATCTTGTCGTTCGAGGTCGTGACCTCCATTCCGTCCTCGGCCTCCCGGATGCAGGACGCGGTCAGCCGCTTCTCCCCGACGTCGACGAGGCAGACGCGGCAGACACCGACCGGCTCCATGCGCGGTTCGTGGCAGAGGACCGGGATGTCGATGCCGAGCTCGCGGGCCGCGTCCCAGATCGTCGTGCCGCGGGGCACTTCGACCTCACGGCCGTCGATCGTGAGGCTGATCGTCTCGGTGACGGCGGATGCGGGTTCGTTCATGCTTCACTCCTGCGAGGCGAGACGGACCAGACGAGGAATCCGGCGATTACGGCGGCAAGCAGTCCGATGCCCCGCAGCGCGGCGTCGCTCAGGCTCGACGCCCAATCGACCATGCCGCGCAGGAAGTCGAGGCCGAAGAACGGCAGGATCACGCCGGAGGCGACGAACAGGACGCCCAGCACACGGAACGTCTTCGGCGTGCGGGAAGCCGGGGCCGTGATCCAGAGCAGCGCTCCGAATGTCAGCCGCAGTGCGACGGCGATCCACATCCCCCGGGTCGACAGCCACAGGTCGGCGAAGTCGAACAGGCGGATCGGCCATGCCACGACCGTGGCTCCCACGCAGACGATGAGGACGCCGAGGCCGACGACGGTCCAGCGGGCCGCCTTCACGCCGTCCCTCCGTTCGAGGCGCCCGGAACCTCGTCGGGCCAGTGCTTCGCCGCCGAGACGAGCGGGTTGAGGGCCACATAGCCGAGCCCGCAGATCGAAGTCTCCTCGAGCAGCAGCTCGAGCTTCTCGATCGCCTGCCAATCCAGCGCCCGTCCGTCATCCATCGTGTCCTCCAGCATCCGGACGGCTTTCTCGGTACCGTCCCGGCACGGCACGCACTTGCCGCAGGACTCGTTGCGGAAGAAGCGGACGACGTTGGCCGCGAGCGGCAGGACGGGCGTGCCCTCGGCGAATACGACGAGCGCGCCGGAGCCGATCATGCTTCCCGCCTCGCTCAGCGACTCGAAATCGATCGGCGTGTCGGCCTTCGAGGCGGGGAGTAAGTTCGACGAGGCGCCGCCGGGCGCGAATCCCTTCAGCGCCCGTCCGCCGCTCACGCCGCCGGCCTTCTCGATGAGCTCGGCCACCGTGATGCCGAGCGGGATTTCGTAGACGCCGGGGTCCTCGACGTGACCGGAGACCGCGATGCACTTCAGCCCCTCGTGCTCGCCGACGCCCTGGCCGCGCCACCATTCCGATCCCTTCAGGCCGATGATCGGTACGTAGGCGAGCGTCTCGACGTTGTTCATGAGGGTCGGCTTGTCCCACAGCCCCTTCTGGCCCGGGAAGGGCGGCTTGTTGCGGGGTTCGCCGCGCTTGTCCTCGAGCGCCTCGAGGAGGGCCGTCTCCTCGCCGAGGATGTAGCCGCCCGGCGAGATGAAGACGTCGATGTCGAAGGAGAATCCGGAGCCGAGGATGTCTTCGCCCAGCCACCCCTGGTCCCGGGCCCGGGCCAGCTCGTGCTCCATCGCCTCGCGGGCCGCGTGGTATTCGTGGCGAAGATAGAGGATGCCGCGCGAGGAGCCGATCGCCAGGCCGCCCAGCATCATGCCCTCGATCACGAGCCAGGGCAGCTCCTCCATCATGACCCGGTCCTTGAAGGTGCCCGGCTCGCTCTCGTCCGCGTTGCACACGACGTACTTCGGCGTCGCCTCTTCCTTGCGGACCAGCTCCCATTTGAGCCCGGTCGGGAAGCCCGCGCCGCCCATTCCGCGCAGCCCCGCGTCCTTGAGCGCCTGAATGAGGGTCTCGACGGCCGCGTCGCGGTCGACCTGCGCCAGGACCTGGCGGAAGCACTCGTAGCCCGCTTCGGGGTCACCGTCGTAGGGGTCGCAACGCCAGCTGCGCGGCACGATCTCGGAGCGCCGTGGGCCGCCGTTGGTCAGCGCCGCGGCGAGGTCCTCGGGGCGCCCCGGATCCGCCACCTGCGCCGGGATGCCGTTCACCCGCACCGCGGGCGCCAGCTCGCAGCAGCCGAGGCAGGAAGTTTCCTCGATCTCGATGTCGTCCCTGTCGCCGACCGCGTCCCGGAGGCGGTCGGTGAGCCCGTCCGCGCCGGCGAGATGGCAGCTCATGTCGTGGCAGACGGCGACCGTAGTGGGCGCCGCCGGCGTGGTGCGGAAGTGCGGATAGAAGGAGATCAGCTCCTGCAGGCGGTAGAGCGGTGTGGCCGTGGCGTGGGAGAGCTCGCGCAGCGCGTCCTCGGAGAGGTGGCCGCGCTCTTCCTGCAGTCGCTCGAGTTCGTGAATCAGGCTCATCTGCCGTCCGCCGCGAGGGTTGGCCGTAC
>CAZOEX010000250.1:0-3699 GCA_964578925.1 uncultured Gemmatimonadota bacterium
TTTTCCCGTTCCACAGGAGAGTAGCGTGACGAAAGCGGAATTCGCGGAGAAGCTCGCCAAAAAGGTTGACATCTCGAAAACGAAGGCCAACGACGTGATCGACGCGATCTTCTCCACGAAGCCGCGCGAGGGGATCATCGCGGTCGAGCTGGATGCGGGTCGTGACTTCACGATCACCGGCTTCGGCACGTTCAAGACGCGGCAGATGAAGGCCCGCATGGGTCGGAATCCGCAGACGGGCGAGAAGATCCAGATCCCAGCGCGCCGGGCCGTGTCCTTCCGTACCGGCAAGGGCCTGAAGGAGCGCGTGCGCGAGTAGCTGCACGGAGAGCGAAGTACGAAGGTACCCGACTGGCGCGGGAAGCGCCGGTGCGGTCGAGGCCGCCCGGCGCCACCCGTGTCACCGGATGCAAGGCGGTTTCCAGGCGGTTTGCTTCCCCACCGCGCCATCCACCGGCTTCCACCGGTTCCCCTACTCCGTCGTGACGTTCCCCAGCCGCAGAAGCTCCGACGTGGACCGTGCCGACCGCAGCCGCTCGACGGCTGCCTCGAAGGTCGCGTCCCCGTGATGGCTGCGCCGTAGGGCCTCCAGCTCTCCGAACGCGCTGTTGGCGAGCTGAGCCTCCAGAAAGCGGTCCGTCAACGGCACGATCTCGGCGTAGGTGGCGTCGTCGATTCTCACGCCCTCGGAGCGCAATAGCTCCAGGAACTGCTGCCGCATTTCCGGCGTGATCTCGAAGTCGTCCGCCAGCTCCGGGTGTTCTCCCGTCCACCGGACGGCGAAGCGGAACGCGAGCTGGCGAATCGAAAGGGCCTCTCGCTTCAGCTCCGCGCTCAACCGACGCTCGGCGTCGCTGACGCGAGGCCGCACGATGGAATCCGGCACGATGCCGCCCCCGCCGTAGACGGTGCGCCCGGCGTTCGTATGGAAGACCTCCCTCGACGCCGTGTCCTGCACCTCCGGGACCGTGCCGGCGATCGCCGCCGGATCGTGCACGGCGACCGCACCCTCGGCGAGGACATCCTCGCGGCCGTGCTCACGCTCGATGGACCGACCACTGGGCGTATACCATTCCGCGGTCGTCAGCTTCAGGTGGTTGCTTCCGGGCAGGAGGTACACGGTCTGCATCGAGCCCTTTCCGAAGCTGGGCGCGCCGAGAACGAGCGCACGATCGTGATCCTGAAGTGCGCCGGCCACGATCTCGGACGCACTCGCGCTCGCGGCGTCGATCAGCACCGCCATCGGAATGTCCGGGAAGGCGGGCTCCGACTCGGACACGTAGACCTGGTTCTGTTCCTCCAGGCGCGACGCGGTACTCACGACCCGGGTGCCCCGGGGCAGAAAGAGACTGGACACCGCTACGCCCTCTTCGAGCAGCCCCCCGGGATTCCCTCGCAGGTCGAGCACGAGGCGCTCGGCGCCCTCGTCCACGAGCTCCTCGACCGCCGAGCGCAGCTCGTCGCGCGCCTCCAGGCTGAACTGCGTCAGCTGTACGACGCCGATGCCGTCGGCGGTTCGGTAGGAGAGTACCGGCGTAACGTGGATGCTGTCGCGGGTTATCGACAGATCGACCGCTTCGTCCAGGCCAAAGCGGGCGACCTCCACGTCGACCGACTCGCCGACGGGCCCACGCAGCGCCTCGATCACCCGGGCCTCGTCCCAGCCGGCCACGCTCTCTCCGTCGACGCCTACGATCCGATCGCCGGTCAGCATCCCCTGCCGCTCCGCCGGGGTTCCCGGCAACACGCTCATCACCGTGACCCATCCGTTCACCTGCTGGACCCGAATCCCGAGACCGCCGTAGTTGCCGGTCATCGTGATCTCCAGGTCCGTCGAGCTCTCCGGGTCCACGAGCCGGGAATGTGGATCGTTCAGCTCCCGCAGCATGCCGTCGGTCGCCATCCGGTAGAGGCGATCGGAGGAGATCGGCTCCACGTAGCGCTGCTCGATGATCCGGGTCACGCGCCGCAGCTGGGCGCGGTCGAAGGACTCGGCCTCCTGGGCGGCGGCGGCGCGCTCCATCAGCGCCCCGCCCGTCGCGAGGCCGACGAGCGTCACCGCAACGGCTGCGGCGATCCGGTAGGCTCCCATCGAACCCTTCGTCATGCGAGCCTTCATCCGTCGGCCGCCACGGAGCGCCGGGAGCTCGCCGCGGCGATGAGCTGCTCCGGCGTCGACGCGCCGCGCAGGATGGAGAGCGCCGCCTGCACCTCGGCCTGCTCGTCGACGATCTCCTTCAACTCCGCCTCGTCGCTCAACGCCACCTTGGCGAGCTGGCTGGCCAGCCGGTAGTCGACGAGACCGCTACCCTCCCGGAGGGTGACTTCGTCGATCACGCCCTCGGTACGCTCCTGAAGGAAGCGGACGAACTCGGCTCGAATCTCGGGCGTCACGCCGGTCGGTCGTGTGTCCGGATGTTCACGCACCCAGTCGACGGCGAAGCGAAGGCTGAGGTCCGTGAGCGACAGCTCCGCCTCGAACATCGCTGCGCGCAGCTCCTGCTCCGGCGTGGTCAGCGTGTCCGGGTGGACGAGCACGTCGGGCTGAATCCCGCCGCCACCGTAGACGGGCCGTCCCGCCGCGGTACGGAAGACCTTGCGGCCGGCGGTGTCGGACTCGGCCGTCGGGTCGCCCAACGGCGCGTCCGCGAGGCCCAGCTCGACGGCCTCGGTGACCGCCTCGTTGAACTCCGTAGAGCCGAAGGCCATGCGCATGTCTCGATCCCGGTGGATCGATCGGCCACTCGGCGTATACCAGGTGCCGGTCGTCAGCCGGAGGTACCGCTGGTTCGGGAGCGGGAAGACGCTCTGCATGACGCCCTTTCCGAAGGTGCGCACGCCCATGATCACCGCGCGGTCGAAGTCCTGCAGCGCTCCGGCCACGATCTCCGAGGCGCTGGCCGAGAAGCCGTTCACGAGCACGACGATCGGCAGGCCCGGATAGCGGTCGGGTCCCGGGGCCGCGAAGCTCTGGTTGTCCTGCGGATCTCGGCCGCGCGTCTCCACCACCGGGGAATTCTGCTCGAGGAAGAGATCGGCGATCTCGACGGCCTCGGGGAGAATACCGCCGGAGTTGTAACGGAGATCGACGATGACCGAACCGGCTCCGCGCTCCAGCAGCCCGTCGATGGCGCGGGCCAGCTCCTGGGCCGACGAACGGCTGAACTGCCGCAGCTGGACGTACCCGACGTTGCCTTCGAGCACCGCCGAGCGCGTCGCGTCGAGGTGCACCTGGTCACGCACGATCGTCACGGAAAAAGGCTCGGGAACCCCCGGGCGTTTCACCAGCACCTCGACCGGCTCACCGCGCGGTCCGCGCAGGGCGTCGATCGCCTGGGTCTGCTCCCAACCGAGGGTGGACTCCCCGTCCACCTCGATGATGAGGTCGAGCTTCTGAAGGTCGAGACGCGAGGAGGGGCTCTCCGGCAGGACGCCGAGCACCGAGATCCCGTCTTCTCCGGCCAGCACGCGCATGCCCACGCCGCCGTAGTTGTTGGACAGAAGCGTCCCGTCGTGGGCGTCCTTGATGTACGCGGCGTACGGGTCACCCAGCTCGACCAGCAGGCCGTCGATCGCCATCTCGTACAGGCTGTCGGGATCGACCTCGTCGACGTAGCGCTCCGCGACGTACCGGTGCACGAGGTCGAACAGGGTCGCGTTCGATACCCGGTCGACCGCCTGCGAGTGCAACAGCGATCC
>CAZOEX010000251.1:0-3647 GCA_964578925.1 uncultured Gemmatimonadota bacterium
TCCAGCTCCAGTTCTCGATCGGGGAGGCGTTCTGACGTGATCTTTCCCGAGGACTTCGGCCAGGAGCCGTCTCCGCCGCGGAGCCGGGTGCGTCGTGGGCTCGGCCTCGGGGCCCGAATCATCCTCGCCGTCGTCGGTCTCCTCTCGCTGAGCCTCGTGGCCGGCTCGCTTCTGCTCACCCAGACGGTGGTGGGACGGGACGTCGTGGGCTCGTTCGTGGAGGGGGAGTTGGACGACCTCGTCGAGGGCGACGTCGAGTTCGGCCCGATCCTCGGCGGAAATCTGGTCTCCCGGGTCCTCCTCGACCGGTTCGTCATCCGTGACGCGGCCGGCGAGGTCTTCGTCGAACTCGACAGCGTCCGCATGGAGTACAATCCCGTCGGCCTCCTCTTGGGGACGTACCGCTTCAGCTCGGTGACCGCGGGACGGGCGCGTCTCCGCCTGCTCCAGGCCCCGGACGGAAGCTGGAACTACGACCGGATCTTCCCGGGAGGCGATCCCGACGAAGGGCCCGGAGACACGCGTGTCTTGCTGACGGACCTCGCGATCCGCCGGGGTGCCTTCGAGATGCGCACGCCGTGGGACGGCGCCCCCGGTCCGGACGAACTCTGGCGCATCGATCCGGTCGCCGGCGGCGGGTTCGAGCGGGTTATCCGCCTCGACTCCATCGCGGGCCGCTTTCCCCTCGTTCGCATCGTCGACCCGGTGCGGCCGATGCGCTTCGAGATCGACGGGCTGTCGGCCGCTGCCGAGGCCGTGCGGCAGGCCCACGAGATCGCGCGTTTCGACGGAGCCGCCACCTTCAGGGATTCCGTCCACGTCGAGGTCGCCCGGCTGGAGTCGCCGCACAGCACCTTCGTCGGCGAAGGGTACGTATGGGGCTCCGATCCGGTTCTGTTCGACTTTCGGCTCTCGGCGGATCCGATCTCCTTCGAGGACCTGCAGTTCCTCGCGATCCCGACGCCGGATCGAGGCGGAGGGCCCGCGTCCCTCCGGGTCAGAACCCGGGAGAGCGACGGGGTCATGGTCACGGAGGTGGCGGAGGCCGACATTCGGGTGGACGGCTCGCACGTCACGGGTGGCTTCACCCTGGCGCTGGAGGACACGCCGCGCTTCTCCGGGCTGGATCTCGCCCTTCCGGAGCTGCGCCTCCGGCTCGTGGACGACGTGCTCGACCGAGAGACCCTGATCGACGGGGTGATCTCCGGAGAGCTGTCGGGAGCCGGACCCGTCACCCTCCTCGATATCGACGCGCAGCTGGAGTTTCGCGATCCGCCCGGGACGGAGGAGCCCGCGGCACCGTCGAACGTCGACATCGACGGTGGCATCGCGCTCGTCGAGCCGCGGCTGATGAGAGACCTGAGGATCGAGATGCGCGACTTCGAGCCGCGCTGGATCCGCGTCGTCGGCATCGAGCCCCGCTTCGCCGGCCGCGCCACGGGATCCGCCCGGCTGGACGGAACCGCGGGCGGCCGCTTCGATTTCGAGCTGGACACCGATCACCGGCTGGCCACGGGGGAGGTCTCGACAGTCGTGGGCGACGGGACCGTCGACCTGTCCGCCGGGGAACGTTCCCTGCTCGACGTGCAATTCTCCTTCGCACCCCTCGCCGTACGGGCGGTCGGTCCCTGGGTGCCGGATCCAGAGCTCCGGGACGAGCTGCGCGGTGAGGTCCGGGGGCCGATGTCCGCCCGGGGTACGCTGGACGATCTCCGGATCGTGGCGGATTTCCGCACCCCGCGCGGACTGGTGAACTTCGACGGGCGGTTCGGGCTCGTGGGCGAGGAGAAGAGCTACGATGCGCGCCTGCTGGCCCGCGACATCCAGCTCGACCAGTGGATGGAGGACGGGCCCGAGACGCAGCTCGCCGTCGAGGGCCAGGTCGTCGGGACCGGCACGGACCCGGCGACGCTGCGGGGGCGGTTCGACCTGGTCGTTCTTCCCTCTCGTTTCGAGGGGGCCCGCGTCGACAGCAGCATCGTGCGCTTCACCCTGTCCGACGGCCTGGCCGTGGCGGACACCTTCGCGCTGCGCAGCGAGCTCGGCTCCGTCGACGGCCGCGGTTCGTTCGGGCTCACGCAGGAGCGCAGCGGGTCGCTGATCCTCGACATCGACCTGCCGGACCTGGCGGCATGGAACCCGTGGATCGTCCCGGAGCGGAATCCGGTCCGCGAGCCGACCGACGTGACCGACCTCTTCGCGGAGTTCGAGAACGACCCGGCCGCGCAGGCCGGAGGGGCGGCACCGGGTCCCGACGCCGACGCCCTGCCGGACACCCTGGCGGGGAGCGCCTCGGCGCTCGGCGTCGTGTACGGCAGCCTCCCGGATTTTTCGCTCGGCGGTCGCGCCTACGGACGCCGGGTCGCCTACGGCGGCCACGGCGCGGACTCGCTGGAGTTGACCGTCGACGTACCGGATCCGCGGGCCCTGAACGTCGTCACGGCCCGGGTCGCCGCCAGCGATGTCGTGGCCTTCGGGCGACCGCTCGACGAGCTAGGTGTGCGCTGGGTGCGGCACGACTCGGCGCGAAGCAGCCTCACGGTGTATGCCGAGCGAGAGGGCAGGATGGCGATCGACGCCGCGGCGGAGCTCGACTGGACGGACGACGCCCGCCGCACGCGCATCGATCGGTTCGACGTGCGGCTCGGCACCCGGCGGCTCACCCTGCGCGATACGGCGCGCGTCGCCTTGCTTCCGTCGGGTTTCACGACGGAGGACCTGGCGCTAGTGGCCGACGACGGGGCCACGATCGAGTTCGGCGGCGTGGTGCCCGATTCGGGCGATGCGCGCCTGGACGCCGTGGTTCGTGGCCTCCGCCTCGAGAACCTGCTCGAGCTCACCGGGAACCCGTACGATCTCGCGGGCGGGGTGACGTTCGGGGTCACGCTACGCGGCACGGCGAACGCTCCGCTGCTGGAGGCCCATCTCGACCTGGCCGATCCCTCGGTGGCCGGTTTCGGATACGACGCGCTCACCGCCGACCTCAACTACGCGAGCCGGCGGCTGGCGCTGGCCGCCTCCGTCAGCTCCGGGGGGCTGGAGCTGGGCCGGGTGGACGGGTTCATCCGCTCCGACCTCGCCCTTCGAGACGTCGAGCGGCGGCTCCTGGAGGATCCGCTGAGCCTCGACGTGGTCGTGGACAGCATGCCGCTCGGCGCCCTTGAGGTCGGCGTCAGCACGGTGCGGGACGTGGGCGGCTACGCCCGGGGGCGCGTACTGGTCACCGGGGAACCCTCGGCCCTCCGTTTCGAAGGAGATACGCAGCTGCATCGCGCGAGCATGTTCGTTCCGCAGCTCGGCGTGCGGCTCGAGGGCATCGAGGGGCGGATCGTCTACGGCGGCGCGCTAGCCCGCATCGATACGCTCAGCGTGCGTTCCTCCGCGGGCGGCTCGGCGAACGTGACCGGCACGATCGACATGGCCGACATCCGTGACATCGGCTTCGACCTGGAGTTCTCGGCCGACGGGTTCCGCGGCATCGACCGTCGCATGGCCAGCGTACGGGTCGACGGAAGTGGGGTCCTCGGGGGAAGCTTCCGTCGCCCGGAGCTGACCGGCCGATTCCAGTTCTCGGAGGGGGACGTGCGCGCCGACCGCTTCCTCCGCCAGCAGCAGGCGGTCGACCTGTCGGACCCCGCCATCTACGC
>CAZOEX010000252.1:0-3633 GCA_964578925.1 uncultured Gemmatimonadota bacterium
CCGGCGGCATCTTCCGCGACCTCCACATCCACGACTTCGACATCGCCCGCTTCGTCACCGGCCAGGAGATCGCCGAGGTCTACGTCGACGGCGACGTGCTGGGCTTCGACTTCTTCCGAAAGCACGGCGACGTGGATACGGCCGTGGGCGTGCTCCGATTCTCCGGTGGAACGCTCGGGATCATGTCGGGCACGCGACACGATCCGCTCGGCTACGACATCCGCATGGAGGTCTTCGGGTCGAGAGACTCGTTCGTCGTGGGGTGGGACGACCGCACCCCGCTACGTTCGATCGAGCCGGGCGGCCCGCCCGCCCCGGACGAGCCCTACTCCTCCTTCCTCGACCGTTTCGCGGACGCCTACCGGGCCGAGCTCGCCACCTTCGTCGACGTGGTGGCCGGCCGGCGCGAGAATCCCTGTCCTCCTCGCGACGCGCTCGCCGCGATGCAGGTGGCGGTCGCCTGCGACGTGTCGCGAGCCGAGCACCGTCCCGTCCGAGTGGCGGACGTCCGATGAGCCCTCCCGTTCGCAGGATCGCCGGCGCCCCGATCACCTGGGGTGTGTGCGAGGTGCCGGGTTGGGGCTACCAGATGTCTGCCGAGCGCGTGCTCGAAGAGGCGACCTCGATCGGGCTCCGTGCGCTGGAACTCGGTCCGCCGGGATTTCTACCGAAAGAGCCGGAAGCGGCACGCGCGCTGCTCGCTCGGCACGGACTCGGCGCGGCCGCCGGGTTCCTTTCGGTACTGCTGCACCGCGAGGATGCTGTCGACGAGACCTTCGACGCGGTGGAGGCGGCCACGACCCAGCTGTCCACGATGGGAGCGACCGTGCTGCTGCTCGCCGCCCGGTCGGACGATTCCGGCTACGAGATCTCGCGCGGCGCCTCGCCGGCCGAGTGGGCCCTGCTCTCCGAAACTCTCGAGCGAGCGGGTGAGCTGGCCGCCGTTCGAGGGGTCGAAGTGGTCTTCCATCCGCACTACGGGACGCTCGTGGAGACGATGCCGCAGATCGAACACCTGCTCGACGTATCCGACGTGCCCCTTTGCATCGACACCGGGCATCTTCTCGTCGGTGGCGTCGATCCGCTGCTGCTCGTGCACGCGGCGGCCGAGCGGGTGCATCACGTCCACCTGAAGGACGTGGACGTGGCGCTGGCGGCGCGGGTGCGACGCCGGCAGATGGGCTATCGTGCGGCGGTTCGGACCGGTATGTATCGACCGCTGGGCGACGGCGACATCAACATCCACGGTGTCGTCGAGGCGCTCGAGGCCGGAGGATACGCGGGCTGGTACGTTCTGGAGCAGGATACGGTGCTCGCTTCCGAGCCCGCGGCGGGCGAAGGTCCCGTCAGAGACGCCAGCCGCAGCCTGTGCCAGCTCACGGAGGTCCTGGTTTGACGAACGCACGGTTCTTCGGGTTCTTCGGACACGCCGCGACCATCGGCGGGCTCTTCTCCCTGCTTGCGCTGGTCGCCTGCGGCGGCTCGCCCGACGGCCCGGCCGCCCGGAACGGCGCTTCGGCCGCGGGAGGCGGGTCGGACGACATCGCCGTGCCCGCCAACGAAGAGGTACGGATCGTCGTCGTCAGCCACGGCCAGGCCTCCGACCCGTTCTGGTCGGTCGTGGCCAACGGCGTGTCCGACGCCGCCGACGAGCTCGGCACGCGCGTCGAGTATCAGGCGCCCGTGAGCTTCGACATGGTACGGATGAGCCAGATGATCGACGCGGCGGTCGCCTCCCGGCCCGACGGCCTGGTGGTCTCCGTCCCCGACGGCGAAGCCCTGGGCGCGTCTTTGCGCGCCGCGATGGACGCCCGGATCCCCGTGCTGTCGATCAATTCGGGGGCCGAGGTGTGGCAGGAGCTCGGCCTGCTCGCCCACATCGGCCAGACCGAGTATGAATCCGCCTACGCGGGCGGCAAGCGGCTCGTCGCCGCGGGGGCGCGACGCGTGCTCTGCGTGAACCACGAGGTCGGCAACGTGTCGCTCGACGAGCGGTGTCGCGGCCTCGCCGACGCACTCCACGACGCCGGGGGCAGCGCGGAGGTCCTGGCCGTCGATCTGGCCGATCCCGACGATGCCCAGCAGCGCGTAGAGAACGCGGTGGCCCCGCAGTCGGAAGTGGACGGGATCCTCACGCTCGGTCCCGGCGGCGCCGTGCCGACCCTCGCGGCCCTGCGGACGGCCGATCGGCTCGACGGCATCGCCTTCGGGACCTTCGATCTCGATCCGCAGGTGCTCGAGGCGGTGCGCGACGGCCAGGTGCTCTTCGCCATCGACCAGCAGCCGTACCTGCAGGGATATCTGGGCATCGTCATGATGCTCAAGTACGTGCAGACGGGGGCCATACCGGGCGGCGGCGACATCGTGAGAACGGGGCCGAGCTTCGTGACGCGGGAGACCGCCGCCCAGGTCATCCGGCTGACGGAGCGAGGGCTTCGGTGACCGGCTCGGCGCCGGACCCGGCCGCTCCTCGCGCCGGGGTGGCGCGCCTCGTGGCGCGACCCGAGCTGGCCGCCGCCGCCGGCGCGCTGCTCGTCTGGTGCATCTTCGCCGTGGTCGCCGGAGAAGCCTTCCGGAGCGCGGCCGGCACGGCGGCCTTCCTGAATGCGTCGGCGCCGCTGGGAATCCTCGCCGTCGCCGTGGCCCTGTTGATGATCGGGGGCGAGTTCGATCTGTCCGTCGGGTCGATCGTCGGAGTCGCCGGCATGAGCATCCTGTTGCTTACGCGGCACTGGGGCTGGCCCCTCTGGCCCGCCATCGGGGCGACCGTGGTCCTCTCCCTCGCGATCGGCTTCGCCAACGGCTGGCTCGTCGTCCGAACCCGCCTGCCCTCGTTCATCATCACCCTCGGGACGCTGTTCATCCTTCGCGGGTTGACGATCGCGGTCCCACGGATGCTGACCCGCCGGACCCAGCTCGGCGGGCTGGCCGAGAGCCAGGGGTACGAGTCGGCCGCCCTGGTGTTCGCGAGCGCGCCCTTCGCCGGCATCCGCGCGTCGGTCGTCTGGTGGATCGGGATCGCGCTCGCTGCGACCTGGTTCCTTCTCCGGACGCCGATCGGAAACTGGATCTTCGGCGCCGGCGGAAACGCCGACGCTTCGCGCCGCGCCGGCGTACCCGTCGATCGCGTGAAGATCGGCCTGTTCATGTCCACGGCTCTCGCCGCGTGCCTCGTCGCGGTACTCCAGGCGGTCCGCTACACGGGAGCCGACGCGCTGCGGGGCGAGTTGATGGAGTTCCGGGCGATCATCGCGGTGGTGATCGGCGGGACGCTGTTGACCGGCGGTTACGGATCGGCCCTCGGCGCGGTGTTCGGGGCGCTGATCTTCGGCATGGTGCAGCAGGGAATCGTGATCACGGGCGTCGACGCGGACTGGTTCCAGGTCTTTCTCGGAGGAATGCTCGTGGCGGCGGTCATGGTCAACAACTGGCTGCGCCGCCGAATGACGGAGGCCCGATGAGTGGAACGCCGCTGCTCCGGGTGGAGAACGTCTCGAAGCGCTTCGGTCGGGTGGTAGCGCTGGAGGACGTCTCCGTGAGCGTGGAGGCGGGCCGGATCACCTGCCTGCTCGGCGACAACGGGGCCGGCAAGTCGACCCTGATCAAGATCATCTCCGGCGTCCACCGACCCAC
>CAZOEX010000253.1:0-3617 GCA_964578925.1 uncultured Gemmatimonadota bacterium
GCTCGTGCTGCCGGAGGGAGAGACCTACGACCCGCGGACCGACCACCTGCTCGTGCTAGGGTGGAATACACCGACCCCCGAGAGTTTCGCGGGCGTCGACCTGAACGGCGGCCACGAGCAGCCCGACGGACGGGCGGCGGTCGGTGAGCGCCACCGGTTCCGGCTGATCAACATCGCGCCGGCCGGCGGCATCACGGCGTGGATCACCCGTGGCGACGAAACCGTCCCGATCACGCTCCTCGCAAAGGACGGGGCGGACCTGCCGTCGCACCAGCAGGTTCCCGTGGAGGCGCTGGCGCGCCTGTTCGTCGGCGAGACGGCGGACTTCACCTGGACACCCGAGGAGCCCGGGACGTACGAGCTGCACGTGGGTTACGCGCCGGCGCCCGAGGATCACGTCGTGCAGCGGTGGGTGGTCGAGTAGTGGCCGGAGGCCGCACCGCGCTTGCCCCGGAACCCGCTCGTGGGCGATCTTCCGGCCCATGAGTCGTCAGCCCTCGTCGCTCCAGTCGTTGTTCGCCGAGATGAAGCGCCGCCGGGTGTTCAAGGTGATGGCCGTCTACGGGGCCGCCGCGTTCCTCGTCCTCCAGGCGGCCGACCTCGTCTTCCCGATGCTCGCGCTACCGGAGTGGACGATTCGCCTCGTGCTGGGGCTGGCGATGCTCGGCTTCCCCCTCGCGATCGTCCTCGCGTGGGCGTTCGAGACGACGCCCGACGGTGTGCGGCGGACGGAGCCCGCGCGGCCGGAGGAGATCCGGGAGCTCGTCGCCGAGCCCCGCTCGCGCCGCTGGCCGGCCGGATTTCTCGCGCTCGCCGGGATGGCTCTCCTGTTCGCGACCGGCTTGTGGATGGGTGCCGAACGAGGCGGGGATAGTTCCGCAGCCAACCTCCTCGTGTGGGAGGCGCGGGCCGCGGACTTCCGCACCCTGGCGGCCCTTCCGTTCCGGAACGTGAACGGCGACGACGACAACGGGATCATCGCCGTCGGCATCCACGAAGACCTGCTGTCGCAGCTCTCGCGGATCGCCGCCCTGCGGGTGACTTCGCGCGACCGACCAGGGGCTCTGGTCGAAAAACTTCGACCAGGAGGTGAGCCCCGAGAACCTGTTCGACCTCCAGTCGGAGATCGCGCGGACGGTGGTCGACGAACTCGAGGCGCAGCTGACGTTCGAAGCGGACGCCACGCTGGAGGCGATGACACAGGCCGGAAGCTCGGTGGCGCAGCAGTGGTACTACCGGGGCCTCGCGGCCTACGCGCAGGGAAGCCTGGCGGACGTTCCTCGGGCACGCGACGCCTTCGAGCAGGCCGTCGAGATCGATCCGGAGTACGTGGCCGCCTGGTCGCGCCTCGCGCAGATCGAGGCCCGGCTCGTGTTCGTCGGCAACGCCGACAGCCAGGCCGCCCGCACGGCCATGGAACGGACACAGGAGCTCGCGCCGGGCAGCGTGGAAGCCCATCTCGCCCGCGGCTACTACGAGTACTACGCGCAATGGAACTTCGACGCCGCGCTCTCGGCCTTCCGCGCCGCCGAGCGGCTCGCGCCATCCGACGCGGATGCCGTCTGGGCCGTCGGCCTCATCTTGCGCCGCCAGGGCGACTGGAGCGCCTCGACGGCGATGATGAAGCGGGCGGCCCAGCTCGATCCCCGGAATCCGCAGCGCCTCGAGGTCCTGTTCGAGAATCTGACGTACCAGGGCGCCTTCGAGGACGCGGATGCCGTCGTGGAGCGCGCCCTTTCGCTCGATCCGACGAATCATCGAGCGCGCTCGTGGAAAGTCGGCCTCACGATCCGGCGGGACGGCCGCACGGGCCGCGCGTGCCGACTCGCCGGGGAGCTCAGTCTCGATCCGAGCCATCCGGAAGAGGCCGATGCGCTCGCGGATCTCGCCATATTCGACCGTGACTGGGACCGTCTCCTGGAGCTCGGACGCACGGCGGAATCGGAAGGGGTCCGGTGGCTCGACCTGTACACGGGGGGATGGAGGGTCTACGCGCTGAAGGAGCTGGGGGACGCCGATGGAGCGGCGCACCTGCTCGCGCTGGCTACCCCCGGCACCCTCCCACCCGAGGACCTGGCCGCCTATCGCGGCGTCCTCCACGCGTGGGCCGTCCGTCCGCGAGAGGCGCTCGACGCGCTTCGCGAAGCGGACCGCAGGCTGCGTGAGTGGGAGGATTACGTCATGGGGCCGGGGTGGGCGTCCGCCGTCGTCACGGGATATGGGGCGATCGGCGAGCTGGACGCGGGGTTCGAGCTTATGGCGGTGATGATCGAGCGCCCCGGCGACGCATTCACCAGCACCGAGCTGCGCCTGAACCCCGGCTTCGATCCCTACCGCGACGACCCGCGATTCGCCGAGCTCGTCGAGCGCCCGAACGTTTCGAAGCCGAGGGCGCGACGCTGGGCGAGGCGGGCCGGCCCTGGCTGCCGTGATGGTGACCCGATTCCTCCGCCTTGGGGCCCGGTAGCCGCTGCCTCTCCTCAGGGAGTCGCGACGACCGTCGTCATCCGGACCTCGACCGCCAGGCTTCCGTCGACGACGAACTCCCGCCACCCCTCTACGACCTCGCGTTCCAGCGCCGCGCGGCGATCCTCGCCGACAACCTCGTGCGCCAGCCGGGCGACGACACCCGTACCGCACGCCGCGTCGAGCACCGCCTCGCCGGGCTCGGCCGCCGCAGAATCCGGTTAGCGAAGCGGTCGTTCCGAACCGCTCAGAACACCACGACCTCGTCCGCCGCGTCGCTCCACTCCGCGAGCAGATCCATGCTCCCGGCCACGGCGCCCTCCAGCAACATGCTCGGCTCGATCCCGCGAGCCCTGGCGCAGCTGCCTCAGGTCGCGACCGCGCCGCGCGCCAGGAGGAGTCGGAGCATCCGCCCGATGTTGTAGAAGCCGTCCGGGGTCTCCTGCCCGGCCAGCGCGCACCCGACGGCATCGCCCTGCAGGAACACGCGGACGCGCTTCGGCTCCCGCTTGTTCAGGGCCGCCGCCCACCGCAGGGCGTTGTAGGCGCGCTCGTTCCCGTAGGGCGCGTCGTTCAGCACGAACAGGTAGGACTTCGCCATCGGTTGCTCGCTTCCCCGGGGTGTCGTTGGACGCCTACTCCGGCTTCTCGGCCGTCATCATCACGGCCTTCACGCCGCGACCGCTGACGATGTCGGTGATCGAGATGCGGCCGCCGGGCTCGAGGACGCGGTACATCTCCTCCGTCACGCGGCGTTTCCGAAACGAGAGGAGCCACTCGTCGTCGTAGCCGAAGAGCTCGGCCGCCTCGCGGCCATGGTAGAAGTGGAACTCGGCGGACGGATCCTCCGCTACCTCGTCGTACATCCGGATGATCTCGTCCTTGAGGACGGCTTCCAGCGGGGCCTGCGCGTCTGCGGCGTGGGGCATCCGCACCTCTGCATTGCGATTCGGAGCGTGGATTCTGGCTACGCGGCCAATGTGGTCGCCGGCAGCGGGACGGGCAATCGGGGGGAACGCTGAACCGGCGCTCCGACCCTGGTCGAGGCGACGAGACGCCGGATCGACGTCGTGACCTACAGGTAAGGAGAGAACAACCGCATGAAGCTATCGCGCAGCTTGATCGGGAGGGGGCGTCCCTCCACCTCCTCG
>CAZOEX010000254.1:0-1206 GCA_964578925.1 uncultured Gemmatimonadota bacterium
CGAGGCGCCCCGGAAGATGTCCGATCGCGAAATCGATGAGCACCTGCGGCCGTACGAGGAAGCGACCGCGCGTCTGATGCTGGAGGCAACCGCACACCCGAAGGACGATCCGCTCGGCCTCCTGGGCGACACCGTCGGTCGGTATCGAGTCGAGTCGGTGCTCGGGGCGGGGGGCATGGGCGTCCTGTATCGTGCGACGGACGTGCGGCTACAACGCGAGGTAGCCCTGAAGTTCCTCCCTCCCGCCTTCAGCCTCGACGAGAGCGCGAAGCGGCGCTTCCTGCGAGAGGCTCGCGCGGCGTCGTCGCTCGACCATCCGAACGTGTGCACGATCTACGCGGCGGACGAGACGCCGGACGGGAGGCTCTACATCGCAATGGCGTGCTACGAAGGCATGACATTGCGCGAACGGCTTGAACGCGGCCCCGTCGAACCGGACGAAGCCGTCGAGCTCCTGTTGCAGGCCGCCCGCGGCCTGACGGCGGCGCACGCCGTGGGTCTGGTTCATCGCGACATCAAGCCCGCGAACCTCTTCCTGACCAGTGGCGGCATCCTGAAGATCCTCGACTTCGGGATCGCCAGGATGCCGGGATCGAGCGTGACCGATCCCGGCCAGCGTCCCGGCACCAGGGCCTACATGGCTCCCGAGCAGGTTCGCAGTGGCTCGGTCGACGGTCGGGCGGACATCTGGTCGCTCGGTCTGGTGCTCCACGAGATGCTCACGGGTGCTCGTTTCTCACCGAGGTCCTCATCCGTGCCGGCGGAAGAGGCTTTGAAACCGCTGCCTGCTGAGCTCGAATCTCTCCTGGATCGAATGCTGCAACGGGACCCCGCGAGCCGCCCCACGGCGAAAGCGCTGAGCCGCCTGTCGCCTTCCGACCTGGCGATTCCGGTCGACGATGCGGGTGCCTCGTCGGACGACGATCTCCGGACTCGTCGTCGGGCCGTGGCCGTGCTTCCGTTCGCGGATCTCAGCCCGGCGGGCGACCAGGAGTACTTCTGCGAGGGGATGGCCGAGGAGCTGCTCGACGCGCTGGCGCGGATCGAGGGCCTTCGTGTCGCCTCGCGTCTCACTTTCGACGTGCTCCGGGAGCTTCCGGCGGATGCCCGTGAGGTAGGCCGACGGCTGAACGTGGGCACCCTCGTCGACGGAAGCGTGCGCAAGGCGGGGTCCCGTATCCGCGTCACCGCCCGGCTCGTGCGCGT
>CAZOEX010000254.1:1306-3589 GCA_964578925.1 uncultured Gemmatimonadota bacterium
TGCAGGCCGCCCGGCGAATGTTCGCCCGGGCCGTCGAGGTCGACACGTCGTACGCCCGGGGATACGCCGGTCTCGCCGACGCCCTGTCCTTCCTGTACAAGCACTTCGAACGGGATCCCGATCTGCTGGCCGGTGCCGAAGAGGCGAGCCGCACGGCGATCCAGCTCGATCCCGAGTCGGCGGAGGCGCACACGTCGCGCGCCGTCGTCCACTGGCTGCAGGGCCGGCTGTCCGGAGCCGCCGCGGAATTCGAAACGGCCGTCGATCTCGATCCCGCGTCGTTCGAAGCTCACTACTTATGCGGGATGTTCTGCTGGGGTACCGGGAGAACGGAGCGTGGGATCGAGGCCTTTCGCACGGCGGCCGAACAGCGTCCGGACGACTTCCAGTCGCCCAATCTACTGGCCGCGCTGTGTCGGGCGGAGGGACGGGAGGCCGAGGCCCGGGCAGCCTTCGAGCGAGGCCTCGAGCTGACCGAGCGGCACCTGGCGCTGAACCCGAACAACGTACGTGCCCGGTACCACGCGGGCTTCGCCCTCGTGGGGCTGGGCCGCGCGTCCGAAGGCGTCGAGCGGGCCCGGGGAGCCCTCGAAATGGCACCGCGGGACGCCATGGTCCTGTACAACGTGGCCGGAGTCCACGCCGTGGCGGGGCGAACGGAGGATGGGCTCGACTACCTCGAACGGGCCATCGAGGAAGGATTTTCCTATCGGCCCGATCTGCTGTACGATCCCGACCTGGCCAACCTCAGGGGCCGTCCCCGGTTCCGGGCTCTGCTCGACCGGCTGTCCGCGAGAAACGCGGAATGAACCTCGGGACCCGTTCCCGATAGCGCTCGTACCGCTCCCCGAACGCATTCGCCAGATCCCGCTCCTCGAACTGGAGGGCGACGAGTATGTAGCCTGTCGTCACGACGGCGAAGAGCAGGTGTCCCGTACTCATGGTCGGTGTGGCCCAAAAGGCGATGAGGAAGCCGAGCATGATCGGATGGCGGACGTGGCGGTAAAGTCCCGGCGTCTGAAACTGCGGGGGCGAGACGTCCCGCCCACGGAGATGCTCGGCAACCTGCGCGAGTCCGAAGAGGTGAGCGTGGCTGATCATGAACGTCGCGCCCAGCACGAGCGCCCAGCCGAGCCCGAACAGACCCCACAGCAGCGTCCGGCCGACGTCCCCTTCGACCGTCCAGACGGTCCCCGGCAGAGGCTGCCACAGCCGGAACAACAGGATCAGGGCGAGGCTGGCGAACAGAACGTAGGTGCTCCGTTCCACCGGCTTCGGCACGATTCGGGTCCACCACTTCTTGAAGGCGGGTCGAGCCATCACACTGTGCTGCAGTCCGAACACTGCGAGCAGGCCGACATCGATCGTCACGGCAGACCAGAACGAAGTGGCGGCGCCCGAGTCGACCGACTTCGGGACGACGAAGCCGCCCACGAAGCCGATCGCGTAGAGAAACGTCCCGAGGAAAATCAGGTAGCTGAAAATCCCGTATGCGAAAGCGATGACCCTGCTCATTCGTCGCACGCCCTTCTCCCGGGGTCGACGCCAGGCGGCTTTCCGATCGCTACGTCAGGAGTCGAATTCACAGGAAACCTCCGGATTCCAGAACGAGAGCACCCCGTCCGGGTTGTGCTTCCAGATCCACATGTGGAGGCCATACAGCCCATGTTCCTCGTTACGGTGAAACTCCCGACCGAACAGGGACGGGGCCTCCGAGCCCCACAGGGCGATCGGCACGACGGGCTCCCCGCCGACCAGGCGCAGGCGGCCGGTTTTCTGCGGCTCGTAGAACAGAATCTCGGGCTCGTTCAGGTCGATGGTCGTATCGAACCGATCGAGCCGCCCATACGGAATCCCGAGGCCACCGGCCGTCGGGTGCTCGAGGCACGGCAGGATCTGGACGAACCCGTCGGCCCTGGCCACGTCGACGCGATGATAACGCGCGGTCGCCCGGCGCATCGTCGCCAGACCACGCTGGAGCTCCACGTCCCGTTGGCCGGTGAGGACCTCGACCCGGGTCGGCACGGGCCCTACCCCTTCGTCGTTCTCCGTACCGGAGGCCGAGGAGGCAGAGGTAGGGGCAGCGGAGCCGCCGCAGGCCGGGAAGCAGAACAGGAGAAGGCAGCAGAGCAGTTGGGTGATGGAGTGGCGGTGGATGAAGCTTCGCATGGCGTCCTTCCTCGCGTCTTCGTCACCAGCTGTTGTCGAGAGCGGCCCGCACGGCCGCTTCCACTCATGTCTGGCGCAGAAACCGGCGGAAGGGGTTCATCGGGACGCGGGTGA
>CAZOEX010000255.1:0-3580 GCA_964578925.1 uncultured Gemmatimonadota bacterium
CCCCGCGAGTCGAGATCTTCTCGTGGCACGAAGACACGACGCTGAACGAGATCGCCGACGAGCTGCCCGACGTTCCCTACAGCCGAGTTCCGATCTACGGGGAATCGCTCGACGACATCACGGGCGTGCTGTACGTGCGGGACGCCTACCAGGAGCTGGCCCTCGACAACCGCGGCGCCCGCCTGGCGGAGATCGCCCGCGACGCCTTCTTCGTCCCGGCTTCCATCTCCCTGGTGCAGCTGCTCGCCGAGTTCCGGGTGCGCCGGATGCACCTCGGCGTCGTGGTGGACGAGCACGGGGGACCCGACGGCATCGTCACCCTGGAGGACGTGCTCGAGGAGCTGGTCGGCGAGATCGCCGACGAGACCGACCTGCCGGAGGATCCGATCCGACGGATCGGGCGCAACGAGATCGTCGTGGACGCGGCGGCCGACCTCAAGGACATCAACGAGGTCTTCGGCACCGACCTCCCCATTGAGGAGCACCGGTCGCTGAACGGTCTTCTCCTGGAGACGCTCGGCCGGGTGCCGCGCGCCGAGGAGATCGTTCAGATGGGCGGTGTGGAGGTCGAGATCGTCGACGCCGAAAGCACCGGCGTCGGGCGGGTGCGGATGCGACGACTGCCGGAGGGCGGTGCGTAGCGGCCGAGCTCGGAGACGGCGCCACGTCCGCTACAGGAACATCCCGGCGTACCATCCCGTCAGCACGTCTCCGAACAGAAAGGTGGTCGCCGCCCCGACCGCCAGAAAGACTCCGAACGGGACCTCGCGGTCCGTACGGAGCGCGACCGGCGCGAAGACGATCGTCCCGACCAGGGCGCCGAGGAAGATGGTCAGCATCGCGCCCGACGGCCCGAGGAACGCGCCGATCATCGCCATCATCTTCATGTCGCCGCCCCCCATCGCCGGCTTCTTGAACATCCACTCCCCCGCCAGTCCCACGACGAAGAGCACCGTGAATCCCGCCACCGCGCCCAGCAGCGCGGCCAGCACGCTCGGAGGTCCGGGCAGGGGGGCCAGGGCGAGCCCGGCCACCAATCCGCCGAGGCTGAGCGGGTCGGGGATCAGGTAGTGCCGGGCGTCGATCAGCGCGATCGCCAGCACGAGGCTGAGCAGGATCGCCCCCTGCAGCCCGTGCCAGGAGGGTCCGTAGTACCACGCGATCCCCACCCAGATCGCGGCGGCCACGACCTCGACGGCCAGGTACTGCAGCGGGATCCGCGCTCCGCAGCTCCGGCAGCGCCCTCGCAGGAGCAGCCAGCTCGCGATCGGGATGTTGTCGTACCACTTGATGTGGGTTCCGCAGACGGGGCAGGAGGACCGGGGCCTCACGGGGCTCTCCCCCACCGGGAGCCGCGCCACGAGCACGTTGATGAAAGAACCGATCGCCGCGCCCAGCAGCGCGGCGTAGAGCAGGAAGAAGAGGTCGAGGGGTGCCGGCAACGGTCAGCCTCCGAAGAATCTGTCCATGAGAATTGCGCCCGCGAGGGCCACGTTCAGCGAGTCGGCCCGCCCGCGCTGCGGCACTCCGACGATCCCGTCGGCCGCGGCGAGCACCTCGTCGGACACCCCCGCGCCCTCGTTGCCGAGCACGAGCGCGGCGTCGCGTGAGGCCGACGACCGGGGCGCCGGCTCGCCCCCGGCCGCGGCGGCGAGCAGCGGGACGCCGAGGGAACGGCACCAGCCGACCACCTCGTCGGTCGAGGCCTCGAACACCGGGATCCGAAAGCTCGACCCGGCGGCGGCCCGCACGACCTTCGGATTCCACGCGTCGACCGTCCCGGGCAGAAGTGCCACGCCGGCCGCGCCGAGCGCCTCGGCCGCCCGGATCAGGGTGCCGACGTTGCCCGGATCCTGCACGGCGTCGAGCACGACGAGACGCGCCGCCATGACGTCCGCGAGCCCCGTGCGAGGGATCTCTACCGCGAGCAGGAGTCCCTGCGGCGTCACGGTGTCGGCGAACTCCGCCAGTTCGTCCTCATCGACCCGCTCCACCGCCGCGTCGGTCTCGCGGAGCCGGTCGAGCAGGTCGGCGACGGCTGGATCGTCGGCCGCCTCGTCGGTATATAGCGCTTCGTGCACGGCGGCTCCGGCGTCCACGGCGTCTCGAGCCACGTGCGGGCCCTCGACGAGCAACATGCCGTGCTCGCGGCGGCCCTTCACCCGACGCAGGGCCCGCAGCCGCTTAGCGCTGCTGCGGCTCGGCATTGGCGACCGCGAATGGTAGCGAGGAGACGAAGTGGCCGACACAGATTCGGGACGGCCGATCGCGACGACGATCGCGGGCAGCGACTCCGGCGGGGGCGCGGGCATCCAGGCCGACCTGAAGACCTTCCACGCGTTCGAGACGTTCGGTACGTCGGTCGTCACGGCGATCACCGCCCAGAACACCATGGCGGTCACGGCCGTGCAGCGCGTCGATCCGGCGGTCGTCCGCGCACAGATGGACGCTCTGGCGGAGGATCTTCCACCGGCCGCCTGCAAATCGGGAATGCTCGCGGACGCGGAGATCATCCACGCGGTGGCCGACGGCCTTTCGGCGCACGACTTCGGTCCCTACGTGCTGGATCCCGTGATGGTCGCGGCGAGCGGGGCTCGGCTCCTGGAGCGCGACGCCGTCGGCGCCCTTCGCGATCGACTCGTGCCGCTCGCCCGGCTGGTGACCCCGAACCTGGCCGAGGCGGCCATTCTCGCCGACCGCCCCGTCGCCACTCGCGACGACATGCGAGAGGCGGGCGAACGGATCCTCGGGCTCGGCTGCGAAGCCGTCCTGGTCAAGGGTGGCCACCTCGAAGGAGACGCGGTCGAGGACCTCCTGTTGTGGAAGGACGGTCATCGCACCTGGCGGGCGCCGAAGCTCGAGATCGGGGACGCGCACGGAACGGGCTGCACCCTCTCGGCCGCCATCTGCGCCGGCCTCGCCCGCGACGAGTCGCTCGAAGAGGCGGTCGACGTCGCCCTCGCCTTCACCCGACGCGCCATCGCCACGGCGCCCCGCCGCGGCGGAGGGAGCCGCCCCCTCAACCACTTGGCCTGAAGACCGTCGAAGACCCGGGGCGCGCCTCGACCCGAGCGCCGAGGCGCGCCTCGGCGCGGGCCAGGGCGGCGAGCACCAGCGCCTGAAACCGGTCTTTCACGCGCTCCGTCGTCTCCATCACTTCCTCGTGGGTCAGCGGTTCCGGGCTGATCCCGGCGGCGAAGTTCGTCATGCAGCTCACGCCGAAGCAGCGGACGCCCATCGCCCGGGCCGTGATCACTTCCGGAACCGTCGACATCCCCACCGCGTCGGCGCCGAGGCGCTCGGCCATCCGGATCTCGGCCGGCGTCTCGAAGCTCGGGCCCAGGTTCGCCGCGTAGACACCCTCCCGGAGCGGCACTCCAGTCTCCACCGCGGCCTCCCGCACGGCATCGCACAACTCCGGGTCGTAGGGGCGTGCCAGCTCGGGCGGGGCCAGCTCCTCGTCCAGGTCCTCGCCGTGCAGAGGGTCCCGATGCATGAAATCGAGATGGTCGACGATGAGCATCAGGTCACCGGGGGCGAAGGTCCGGTTCACGGCCCCGGCCGCGTTGCTGACGAACAG
>CAZOEX010000256.1:0-3577 GCA_964578925.1 uncultured Gemmatimonadota bacterium
GCCTGGAGGGCCTCTGGGAGTACGTGCGGCCCGCCTGGGAGTCCGGGGCGCCCGAGCTGGAGGAACCGGCGGCGGTGGCGGCGGGCGGTGCCGCGGGAAGCACCGCGGGAGACGGCGCGAGCCCCGAGAGCAGGCCCGACGCGGATTCGGATCCGGAGACGAACGGCGGACCGCCGAGCATCGACCGCACGGCGAAGATGTACATCGGCGGCAGGCAGGCGCGGCCCGACGCCACCTACTCGCTCGACGTCCGCGGGCCCGACGGCGCGCGGGTCGGCGAAGTCGGGCGCGGTAACCGCAAGGACATCCGCAACGCGGTCGAGGCGGCGCACGCAGCCGCCGGGAAGTGGGCGAAGGCGACGGCGCACAACCGGGCGCAGGTGCTCTTCTACCTGGCCGAGAACCTGTCGGCGCGCGAGGAGGAGTTCGCGGAGCGTATCCGGGCGATGACCGGCGCGGACGAGACGGAGGCGGCCGACGAGGTCGAACGATCGATCCGGCGGCTTTTCGCCTACGCCGCCTGGGCCGACAAGTGGGACGGCCGGGTGCACCACACGCCCTTCCGCAACGTGACGCTGGCGATGCCGGAGCCGATCGGCGTGATGGGCGTCAGCTGCCCGACGGCGCCGTCCCTGCTGGGCTTCGTCTCGACGGTGATCCCCCCGGTGTGCATGGGGAACGCCGTAGTGGCCATCCCGTCACAGACGTGGCCACTGGCCGCGACCGACCTCTACCAGGTGCTCGAGACCTCCGACGTGCCGGGCGGCGTGATCAACATCGTGACCGGCCTGCGCGACGAACTCGCGCCGGTCCTGGCCGCGCACGACGACGTGGCGGGCATGTGGTACTTCGGACCCGCCGAGGGCGGCGCGGAGGTCGAGCGGCTGTCGATCGGCAACATGAAGCGCACCTGGACGAACCACGGAAAGGCGCGCGACTGGTTCGACGGCGAGCAGGGCGAGGGCGAGGAGTTCCTTCGCGAAGCCACTCACATCAAGAACATCTGGGTGCCGTACGGGGCGTAGCTCCTTCCAGGCTTAGAGCTCAGTAGCTGAAGCTCAGTCCCAGGTTCAGATGGGTGCGGGTCAGCGAAAAGTCCTCCTGCTCGGTGAGCGGTTGCTGGCGCTGGAGACCCAGGCCGTGGAAGAAGACAGTCCAGTCGGCCTTGACGGTCACGTCCAGGCCCTGGACGCGGCGGCCCATGTTCCGGATCACGACCGTTTCCAGGCCGGCGCCCAGGTGCCAGGTGTTCGGGAAGAGGTTGTCGGGCGGAAAGAAGTTCGGCTGCCGCTTGAAGTCCGTCTCGTCCGGGGAGAGCGGCTCGCCGCCCAGCGTGGCGTTGACCAGCCGGAACCAGCTCAGCCCGTAGCCCACCTTCAGGAACGGGAGCACCGATCCGGTGAGAACATTGTAGCGCAGGCTGCCCGCGTACTCCCACAGCTCGAGGTCCGCCTCCACCGGCACGAGCTCCCCGGCTGCCTGGTTGGCCCGGATATCGAAGCCCACCTCGCCCTCCACCCGGCGCAGCGTGTTCACGCTTGCGAAGTGGTCGCCCATGTGAAACTCCACGGTCCCCACCGGCCCCGCGCCGACCTCCGTTCTGACGTTCTCGATCGCGGTCGGTGAGTCCGGGTTGTCGAGGGCCGGGCGGATCTGATCGAAGAGGACGGGATCGGTGAACAGGAGCGCGAAGTCGTCCGGGAAGCTCGCGATGGAGATCCCCCCCGTGATCCCCACGAAGCGGTAGGGAATCCGTTCGGCGGGGAAGAAGGTGGGGCTGTTCGCCTGGAAGGGCGCCCGGGCCGGCGCGGCAAGCACCCGCCACGCGAAGTCGAAGGGCGGCAGCACGGTCAGGGTCGGGAGGGTCAGGTTCAGGTAGCCCCATTCGTTCAGAAACGCGTCCTGCCACCCCAGGGGAAAGCTGCCGGGAACGGTACCGGCGAGCTTGTGCGGCTCGTACTGGTTGTCGCTGGTGAGCCGCGCCGTCCGGTTCCACTTGTTGTTGTAGGACGGCCCCGGGGGGGAGAGGTTGCCGGTGGGGGCGTGGCCGATGATCCCCGCGAAGGGCGACCGGACCGCCGGATAGCCGAACCGGACGGGCGCCACGTGCCAGAACCACCGTCTCCGCATCTCCGGCTCCTCCATGACCGGCCCGATCACCCGCTCCCAGTCCGGGAGGAGCCGGATCCGGTCCGGTCGGTCGTAGCGCACCAGCTTCTCCGGTGACTCGCGCGCGCTGTCGTATACGGCCCAGTGCGGGTTCACCGGCCCGGAGACCGTCTCCGTCACACCGCCCGGGCCGACGTCCTTCCACAGGCCCGGGGACGGGTAAGAGCCGTGGCCGTCCTGGCTCACGCCGCCCGGTGGCCGCAGCAGCTGGTCGAAGCCCTTGTTGTCGCCGCCGATGTAGACCAGCGGATGGGTGTTCACCCGCTGCTCGGCCTCCGACCGGTACGCCATCTGGCGCGTGCGCCGCCACATCCACCGCTCGCCGACCAGCTCGGGCTTGCGGTTCTCTACTTCCTCCCGCCACTCCTCGCGAGCCTGGTATACGTTCGGGTCCAGGAAGTCGAGCTCCATGGCGTTCAGGTGGAAGAAGTACTCGACCCGCCCGATCACCAGCTCCTCCACCACGGACGGACCGGCCGTCAAGACGCGTCGCACCTCGGAGGCCGAGAGCGCCGCCCGCTGGTGGCCCCGCATCGTGATCACGACGTTCACCGGCTGCCAGTCGCCCTCGTGGTTGTTGCCCCCGTCGTTGGAGGGGTAGAAGGCGTAGTACTGCATCACGAACTCGTACCGCGGTTCCTCCGCCGGCCCCGACACCTCGAGCAGGAAGGGATGGGGATAGATCTTCTCCCAGCCCTGGTACCTCCGGGGCAGCTCGCCCGACACGGGGTCGCGGTACAGCCGCCGCCAGTCCGCGGGGCCCTCCCCCGGGAAGTCGAAGTAGAGGACCCGAAACGCCCGCTTCGTCGGGCTCCGGGTGGAGGGCCCCCCGTAGACGCCGCCCTCGGTTCGGCGGGGATCGAAGCGATGGAGCAGCTCCCGCAGCCGTCGGTCCTCCTCCGGGCCCATTCCGGGCGAGACGTCGATCGTCTCCGTCCCCGCCAGCGTGCCGCCGTCGCGGGTCAGGTCCCAGGTGTCCACGTGCACGGGAAAGCTCGCGCCCTCGGCCATGAACCGCTCGAAGGCCAGCGGCCGCTCCGTCGTGTTCCGGATCATGAACGGGGCGAAGCGAAGGGCGATCCGCTCCAGGCGGCGGTCGCGCCGGTCGTCCACGCCGTTTCGCGGACTCTCGTCACGGTAGTCGGGGGCCGAAGGGTCGCCGTAGAGCTTCAGCCGGCGACTGGCGTCGGTTTGCTCGGTGAGCGTCGGCTGCGTTAGGGGAACGAATCGAAGGTATTCATCGCGCGGAACCTGCTGGGCCGGTAGTGCGACCGGGAGTAGAGAGAAAGCGAGAAGGCCCAGGGGAAGAGCGCGCCGGATCATCGTGTTCACGGCTCCCCCCGGAGTGAGAGACGACAAGGTGCAAGGCAGAAAAAAGTCGGGTTGGCGTGGAGGGAGCGCAAGCGCG
>CAZOEX010000257.1:0-3576 GCA_964578925.1 uncultured Gemmatimonadota bacterium
CGCGGTGGTGGAGCGCCGGCTCGCGGCGGTTGCGGGCGCGGCCGAGGGCGACGAGAATCTGCTGCCGCCGATCGTCGAGGCCGTGCGCGCTCGCGCCACGGTGGGAGAGATCAGCGGCGTGCTGCGCGAACAGTGGGGCCGGTATCAGCCGGCGTAGCAACGACAGAAACGCGAGACGACAGGGCCGTCATGCCGACATACGAGTACCGCTGCGAAGGGGGGCACGAGTTCGAGGCCTTTCAGAAGATGAGCGACGACCCGCTCACCGAATGCCCCGAGTGCGGCGCCGCCGCCGAGCGCAAGATCTCCTCAGGCGCCGGCCTCGTCTTCAAGGGATCCGGCTTCTACATCACCGACTACAAGAAGGCGGAAGCGAAAGGGAAGTCGGGGGAAGGAAAGGGCGATGGCGGATCGGGCGACGGCGGGGCCGAACCGAGCGGCGCGGGCGACGGCACCGGATCCGGGTCGGGGTCGGGCGGCGCATCCGGTACGTCGGGCGGCTCGACGGGCGAGGGGAAGAAGAGCTCGTCTGCCGATTGAGCGTCCGTGACGACGGCTGAGGCCGCGGCGGCGTGACTCGCGAGACCCCTCCGCGTCTGCCGTTCGCGTTGCTCGTCGGCGCGTTCGTCGCGCTGGGGGCGATCGCGGCATTCGCCTGGCCACTCAATTGGGACGCCGCCTGGTATCTCGAGATGGCCTCGCAGTTCCTCGAGGGCCGCCGCCTCTACGTCGACCTCGTCGACATCAACCCGCCGCTGATCGTCTGGCTGAGCACGATCCCGGTGGGAATCGCCGGTATGACCGGTCTGTCAGGGCCCGTCAGCTTCCTCCTCTTCGTTCTGGCGCTCTTCGGGCTCTCCTTCTGGCTGAGCGTCCGCGTTCTCGCGGCGGGCTGGACCGATCGACCCGAGGTCCGCCGGTTCCTGCTCCTGCTTCTTCCGGCCGTCCTGCTCCTCCTGCCCACGATCAACTTCGGCGAGCGCGAGCATCTGCTGATGATCCTGGCGATGCCGTACCTGCTGCTCGCCGCCGCGCGACTCCGGCGAAGCGTGGAATCGGCTCCGCTCGTGAGCGGACCCACCGCGGTGGCGTTGGGAGCCATGGCGGGCCTCGGCGTCGCCCTGAAGCCCCACTTCGTTCTCCTGCCTCTCCTCGTCGAGGGATGGCTGCTGGCGCGCCTGGGCCTTCGGGCCTGGATCGCCCGGACCGAGCTCGCGACGGGCGCCGGCGTGCTCGTCGTGTACGGAGCTCTCGTGCTTCTCCTCACGCCGGAGTACCTGGACGCCGTCCGCCTGGCGCTGGAGGGATACGGGGCGTTCGACGCGTCGGTCGGCGAGCTTCTGCTGCGCGGCGAGATCTACCTGGTGTGCGGCGCCGGCCTCGCCGCGTGGAGTCTGTGGTCGAGGCCGGCCACGAGGAGCCTCGGGACGATCCTGGCCCTCGCGTCGATCGCGCTGGCGTCGGTCGCCCTGGTACAGGGGAAGGGCTGGAGCTACCACTACTATCCGGCGCTCTCCTCGTCCGCCCTTCTCGTCGGTCTGGCCGTGCTCGAGCTGATCCGACGAACGTTCGGCGGGCGGCGGCGACGGATAGCCTACACGTTGATCGGTGCGGCGCTCGTGGGAACCCTGGCGATGACCATCGTGCCCCGTGCGCTCGAGCGGGAGGAGCAGCCGGTCCGTCGCCTGGCCGAGATCGTGGGGCGGGAAGCCGCCGGGGGAAGCGTGATGGTGTTCTCGACGCAGATCGGCGCGGCTTTTCCGCTTGTCAACTACGCGGGGGTCGACTGGGCCTCGCGCTTTCCCCAGCTCTGGTTCCTGCCGGGATTCTACGCCGGGCAGGCGGCGACCGGCGGCTACGCGTACCGTTCACCGGCCGAGCAGGGCGAGACCGAGCGGCGCCTCTTCGACATGGTGGTCAGCGACTTCCTCGCCGCCGGGCCCGAGCTCGTGCTCGTGGTGGGCGGAGTGGCCGAACCCGGCTTCCCCGAGGGCGACTTCGACTATCTCGCGTACTACGGTCAGGACGACCGTTTCGCGCGGGCGTTCGAGCACTACGAGCGACTGGGCGAGGCACCGCCGTACACGCTGTACGGGAGGATCGGGAATCAGAGCGCCCGGTCAGAGGCTCGCCGGCGAGCGAGGGTCAGTCGCGTCGGAACACGGCCTCCGGGTCGAGCTCGCGGACAACCCATGCCCCGACTCTCCGGCCTCGCTACGTTGTGGATCCGTGTCGCGCCCGGAACGCGGGCTGACAGCGGAATCGCACCGCCGCGCGATCCCCGGCGTGCGCAACACGAAGCCGACGATCACCATCCAGGACGACCACTTCCGCATGACCAGCAGTGAGAAGCAACGATGACCGCCCCCGCAGGACTCGACCAGCTCGCCGGCGAGGTCGAGCTGCGCCGGGAGCTGAGCCGCGCCGCCCGCGAGCTCGGGGCTCCCGAGGGCTTCGTGGCGGAGCTCGAGCGCCCGGCGAATCCGGAGCACGGCGACCTGGCGTCGAACGCGGCGCTCGTGCTCGCGAAGCCGCTGCGCCGGGCGCCGCGAGGGATCGCCGAGGAGATCGTCGAGCGGCTCGACCGGGGTCGCGCCGGCGTGACGTCGATCGAGGTCGCGGGCCCGGGATTCCTCAACTTCCGGCTCGACGACTCGCTCGTCTGGGACGGCCTCCGCGAGCTGCTCGCGGCGGGCACGGACTGGGGCCGCTCGGAGCAGCCGGACGCCGCCGGCCGGCGCGTCAACGTCGAGTTCGTCTCGGCCAACCCGACGGGCCCGCTGCACGTGGCGCACGGCCGGGGCGCGGCGATCGGCGACGCCGTGGCCGAGCTCCTCGACTGGACCGGCCACCAGGTGGCGCGGGAGTACTACGTCAACGACGCGGGGGGCCAGATCGATCGACTCGGCGCTTCGGTCGAGGCGCGCTTCCAGGAGGCGCGCGGCGCGACGGGGCCCGAGGCCGAGGTGCCGGACGGCGGCTACCAGGGTTCCTACGTGAGGGAGGTCGCGGCCCGGATCGTGGACTCCGAGGGTGAGGAGAAGCTTCTCACCATGACACGCGAGGAGCGCATCGACTTCTTCTCGACGGCCGCCTCCGCGCTGCTTCTCGCCGAGCAGAACGAGGATCTGGCCGACTTCGGCGTCCGGATGGACCGCTGGTTCGAGGAGACCTCGCTGGTGGAGTCCGGGGCGGTGGACGCCCTGCTGGAGCGGCTCGACGGCGACGCGCACGCCTACCGCGAGGAGGGCGCGCTCTGGCTCCGGACGACGGACTTCGGCGACGAGAAGGACCGCGTCCTCGTGAAGAGCGACGGCTCGCTCACCTACTTCGTCTCGGACATCGCCTATCACCTCGACAAGCGGAACCGCGGCTTCGACCACGCGATCGACGTCTGGGGCGCCGATCACCACGGGCACATCGGGCGGATGCGCGCCGCCCTCGAGGCGGTCGGCGAGGACCGTGAGTTCCTGGAGATCATCCTCGTGCAGCTCGTGAAGGTGATGCGGGGCGGCCGGGAGGTGCGGATGAGCAAGCGGGCCGGCCAGTTCGTCACGCTGCGGGAGCTGTTCGACG
>CAZOEX010000258.1:0-3550 GCA_964578925.1 uncultured Gemmatimonadota bacterium
CCCTGCTCGAGTACCTTCTGGAGCGTGCGGAGCCGGAGGTGGCCGTGGCCGTGGCCGAGCTCATCGAGGGCCTGGAACGCATGCATGCCGAGGGCCTGAGACGGCTGGTGCAGCATCTGCCGTCGGACGCCGAGCAGCTCGGCGCCGCCCTCCGCGACCCCGCGATCTCGGCCCTGCTCGAGATGTATGAGATGTCCGTCACGCCCCCCGGGGCGGACCCGCTGGATCCGGGTGGGACCTCGCCGACGGGAGACGTCGCGATCGTGGCACCGGATCGACTCGTGCAGCTCCGGCGCCGCTTCCGCGCCGAGAGCTCGGAGCCCCGGGCGGCGGAGAAGCGGGCTTCGCGACTGGCCACCGTGCCACTGTCGGAAGTCCGGGGGGAGGGGCTTCACGCGTTGCAGGCGGAAGGCGTGCCGGTGCTGGTCATCCGTCAGGCGGATCGGCTCTACGCGTTCCGCAACAGGTGTCCGGACACGCCGTTCCCGTTGCATACCGCCGACGTCGAGCACGATGCGATCGTCTGTCCCTGGCACGGCTGTCGATTCGACCTCGAGACCGGCGAGCGAGAGGGAGCGGGCCCCGATCTCGAGCTGTTCCCGCTCGAGATCGACTCGGACGTCGTGCGGATCGGTCTCCCATGAGGGTGCTGGTCGCGGGTATGGGGAACGTCTTGCACGGAGACGACGGCTTCGGGGTGGAGGTGGCACAACGGCTGTCGAACCGTGAATTGCCCGACGGCATTGACGTCGTGGAGGTGGGGATCGGCGGTATCCATCTGGTCCAGCACCTGCACGCCGGCTACGATGCGCTCGTCGTCGTGGACGCCGTCGATCGCGCCGGTGAACCGGGAACGGTGTACGTGCTGGAGACGTCCGTCCCCGAGATCGACGAGTACTCGGCGGAGGAGTTGCACGAGGTGATGACGGACATCCACTACACGGTGCCGTCGAAGGCCATGATCGTCGCTCGCGCGTTGGACTGCCTCCCCGAGCGGGTGTGGATCGTAGGATGCCAGCCCGAGGACGCGGAGCGTCTCGGGATGGGGCTGTCGGACGCCGTCGAGCGCGGCGTCGAGGAAGCGATCGAGAGGATCGAGACGCTGCTGCACGGCATGACGGCGGGAGAGGTCCAGTGACGCGAGACGATGAACTAAGCGCAGGTTCGGACGGCGCCGCCGTCGACCGGATCAAACGCCGCGACGAGCTCTTGCAGGTTCTCTTCTGGCTCGAGGGAGAGGGCTTCGAGAGCGAGCTCGACGCGAAAGGGGTCGGACGGTTCCTTGCCTGGCCGACGGAGGACATCCGTCGGGGCCTCGAAGAGCTCGCGGAGGACGGTTTTGCGAACATGGCGGGAGACCATGTCCGCCTCACGCACGCGGGCCGGCAGGAGGGCGGACGCCGGTTCGTGGCCGAGTTCGCGCCGATGCTGTCACGGGACACGCATCACGGCGGCGAATGCCACGATCCGGACTGCGATTGCCACGAGCTGGGTCCGGCGGCCTGCACCGCGTCGCCTTTCACGCAGGACTGAGCATATGGAACGACGAAGACGGCACCGAGGAGGCGCCTCATGAAGTTCGCGGTGGGAGGAAAGGGCGGAACGGGCAAAACGACGTTCGCCGGTACGCTGGCCCGGGCCATGGCCCGCGGAGGACGCCAGGTCGTGGCGATCGAC
Organism: uncultured Gemmatimonadota bacterium; assembly: GCA_964578925.1. GTDB lineage: Bacteria > Gemmatimonadota > Gemmatimonadetes > Palauibacterales > Palauibacteraceae > JARFPW01. The sequence continues at coordinate 1,678 of CAZOEX010000258.1, forward strand.
GCGGATTCGAACCCGAATCTCGCGTCGATGCTCGGGTTCTCGTCGGCGGAAGCCGAGGCGATCGAGGCGATTCCCCGTGATCTGCTCGAGCGAGTCGAGGAGAACGGCAAGCGCCGGCTCGTACTCACCGTGCCCGCCGACGAGCTCATCGATCAGTATGCCGGCAGGGGGCCCGACGGCGTACGCCTGGTGATCGGAGGCCGCGTCGGACACGCGGGCGCCGGGTGACTGTGCAGCGCCCACGCCACGGTCCGTGGCGTCGTTGGAAGCATGCTGGAGGACGAGACTGGCGGGCGCGACCTGGTGCTCGACCTCGAGGCCGGACTCGAGGTGATGAGTCGGGCAACGCCGCGCCACGTCGATGTGCTCGTCGCGGTCGTCGAACCGTATTTCCGCTCGCTCGAGGCCGGTAAGCGGGTCGTGGAGCTCGCCCGGGGGCTCGAGGTTCCGCGCATCGGCGTCGTGGCGAACAAGGTGCGGAACGAGGGCGACGCACGGGCGATCGCCGAGTTCTGCGAGAGCCACGGAATGGAACTCTTGCACGAGATCCCCTACGACGACGGGCTGATCGAGGCAGAGCGCTCCGGGCGGGCTCCGATCGATTACGATCCCGATTCCCCCGCCGTGTCGGAGATCCGAAAACTCGCCGAGGAGTTTCTCGCGAGCTGAAGGGGCGCGGCCAGGCGTTTGTCGCGTCGACCGAAGGTGCTTCGTATTGTGGAAGCATGTTCCGTCACCTTCGTGCGCCGGTTCGCCTGTCCGTCATCCTCGCCCTGGCGGTACCGGCCTGTGACGTGGCGGACCCCGACCCCCGGCCCGGGGTTCTCGTCGTCGGGCTGTCGGACGATCCCGCCCATTTGAACCCTGGAATCACCACCCAGGGAGGCGTACACGCCGCCTCGCGCATGCTGTACAACGGTCTCGTCGGCCTGGACGCCGACCAGCGGCCGATTCCCGCACTCGCCCGATCGTGGGAGATCCTCGACGGAGGCCGACGCTATCGGTTCCACCTGCGCGAGAACGTCACATGGCACGATGGCCGACCTTTCTCCGCGGCGGACGTCGAGTACACCGTCGAAGAGGTCCTCCTCCGCTTCCACGCCCGGGCGCGCGCTTCGATCGGGACGGTCCTGGACTCCGTGACCACGCCGGACTCCCTGACGGTCGAGTTCCATTTCCGCGAGCCGTACGCGCCGCTACTGCAACAGCTGAACGTCCACGAGGCGGTCATCCTGCCCCGCCACGTCTACGAGGGAACCGACCCGCTCACGAACCCGGCGAACCAGGCACCGATCGGCACGGGCCCCTTCCGCTTCGTATCGCACGAGCCGGGCGTCGAGATCCGTTACGAGGCGAACCGCGATTACTTTCGGTGGGGCCTCCCGCGCCTGGATCGGATCGTCATGCGGGTCATCCCGGACCAGGGCAGCCAGGTCCTCGCCCTCGAGGCCGGCGAGATCGACTGGCTGTTCGGCGCGCCGGCGCCCGAGCACGACCGGCTCGAGGAGGAGGAATTCGTCCTCATCCCGAGCGCGGTCAACGCCGGCGGGGCCAATTGCATCATGACGCTCTCGTTCAATCTCGATCGACCGCTGTGGGAGGATGTCGCCGTGCGCCGGGCGTTCGCTCACGCGGTCGATCCCCAGCAGGTGCTCGAGCGGGTGGCGTTCGGACAGGGGCGCGTCGCGACGGCCCCGATCTCGAGCCAGATCGGCTTCGCACACGCACCGGGGCTTTCGATGCCGGAGCACGATCCCGATCGGGCCGAGACGCTGTTTCGGGCCGCCGGCATCTCGCCGGAATCCCCCCGAACCGTCGCCTTCCTGCACTTTCCCTCCTTCGTCCCTTACGCCGATCTCCTGCGGGCCCAGCT
>CAZOEX010000259.1:0-3533 GCA_964578925.1 uncultured Gemmatimonadota bacterium
CCCCCGTCTTCTGCGGCGGCGAGCGCCGCAACATGCAGGAGCGGGAGCAGTGGGGTAGCGGCTGCAACTTCGTCGCCGTCGCCCCGGGCCAGGTGCTGGCCTACGGCCGGAACGACCACACCCTCCGCGCCCTCGAGGAGGCCGCGGGATTCCGCGTGCTCGAGGCGACGGAGTTTCTCGCCGGGAGCGAGCTGCCGGGGGGGGACGAACGCGTCGCCATCGCCTTCGACGGATCCGAGCTGGTGCGCGGGGGCGGCGGTCCTCGCTGCATGACGATGCCGATTCGCCGGGACGATCTGGATTGAGCCGCCCCGGCCTGCACTTCGACGCGGACACGCCGCTCGTCGTCCGGGCCCTCGCCCTGCTCGAAGAACGGCCGCGGCCGACCGACGAGCTGGCCCGGGAGGTGTTCGAGCTGCGGAGCGCGCCGGCCGGCCTGGCGGCTCGCCTGGTCTACGATCTCCTCGGGAGCGATCGCCGGGTGAGCGTGAGCGACGACGGGGTCTGGACGGCGGCCGCCGCGGACGCGGGAGGGGGCGCGCAGGCGGACGAACGCGCTCCGTCGACGCTGATCGGGGATCTGGAGTTCGCGGTGGTCGACGTCGAGACGACGGGCTCGACGCGCGACGCCCGGGTGATGGAGATCGCCTGCGTCCACGTGGCCGGCGGCCGGATCGGCGGAAAGTACAGCACGCTGATCGATCCCGGCTGCGGGATCCCCACCTACATCCGGCGGATGACGGGCATCGACGAATCGATGGTCGAGGCGGCGCCCCGATTCGCGCAGGTCGCCGACGTCGTACGCCGGGCGCTGTCGGGCCGCGTCTTCGTGGCGCACAACGTCCGGTTCGACTGGCGCTTCGTCGCGTCCGAGATGGAGCGCGCCCGCTCGGAGGTGCCGAGCGGCGAGCGTCTCTGCACGGTCCGATTCGCGAAACGCGTGCTGCCGGGCCTCCGTCGCTACGGCCTCGACGCGCTCATCGAGTACTACGATCTCGACTGCCGCGCGCGGCACCGGGCCTGGGGCGACGCCCTGGCGACGGCGGAGCTTCTCGTTCGCCTGCTCGACGCCGCCGATCGGCGGGGGATCGAATCCTGGGCGCAACTGGAACGATGGGTGGCCGGCCAGCCGCCGGGCGACCCGTGAGACGACCCGCGCAACCCGGGAGAGGAATCTGACATGCCCGTTTTCGAGACATCCGACCTGAGGGTGACGACGATCCACGCCGGTAGCCTCTGGCTCGACGGCGGCGCGATGTTCGGCGTCGTCCCGAAGCCGCTCTGGTCGCGCCGCACCGAAGCGGACGACCGCAACCGGATCCCGCTGGCGATGCGCTGCCTTCTCGTCGAGACGGCCGACCACCGCGTTCTGGTCGATACGGGCGTCGGTTCGAAGGAGGACGAGAAGTTCCGGAAGATCTACCGAATCGAGAATGCCGGATCGCCCACCCGGCTCGAGGATTCACTCCGGGCCGCGGGGACCGAGCCCGACGAGATCGACATCGTCCTGAGCACCCATCTGCACTTCGATCACGCGGGGGGAAATACCGTGATCGGCGACGACGGCGAGCCGACCGCGGCGTTCCCGAACGCGGTGTACCGCATCCGGCGCGACGAGTGGGAGTTCGCCCACCTGGACAACGAACGTGTCCGGGCGAGTTACATTCGTGCCAACTTCGATCCGCTCGAGTCCGAGGGGCGGATCGAGTTCATCGAGCAGGACGGCGAGATCGTCCCCGGCATCGAGGTCCGGCGCACGCCGGGCCACACGCCGGGACACCAGTCGGTGCTCATCGGCCGGGGCGAGCAGAGGCTTTTCTACGTGGCCGACCTGGTGCCGACGGCGGCACATCTGCCGCTGCCCTGGATCATGGGATACGATGTGGAACCGCTCGTGACGCTCGAGAGTAAGCGCCGGGAGCTGGGACGTGCGGTCGCGGAAGGCTGGACGCTCGCGTTCGAGCACGATCCGCGGATCGCGTGGGGTCGGCCGGTGGAGTCCTCGCCCGGCCGGGTCGGACTGGTGGACGAGGAAGAGGATCTTATCACGGAGAGGCGGGAATGACGAAGGGAATGGGACGAGTGATGGAAGATTCGGCGGCGGTGCGGTCGGTTTTCGGAGCGTGGGCGGCGCTCGCGCTCCTGTTCGGTGCGGCTCCACTGGCGGCGCAGGACGAGGGCGGCTCGTCGCAGGCGGACCGGATGGCGACGCGGACGTCGGACGCGTCGGAGGCCGAGTCGGCCGCGGTCGCCGTGATCACCGAGCTGTTCGACGCGATGCGGGAGAGCGATGCCGAGACGATGCGCGGGCTCTTCGCGGAGGGCGTCGGCGGATTCCCGAGCTCCTACTTGGGCCAGGAGGGTCCGACGGTGAACTTCGGAGGGCTGGACGGCTTTCTGGAAAGCGTCGCGAGCGCCGAGCCCGGTAGCCTCGACGAGCAGTTCACCGTACGCGAGGTGATCGTCGACGACAACCTCGTCACCGTGGTCACGCCGTACACCTTCACCTATCAAGGCAACTTCAGCCACTGCGGAGTAGACGTGTTTCTGATCGCGAGGCAGGGAACGGACTGGAAGATCGTCGGACTGGCCGATACGCGGCGGCGATCCGGCTGCGAGGGATGGCTCGATGAATCGGAATGGCTCGATGAGTGACGCGGACCGTACGCCGGTCGTCGTCGGGGCCGCACGGCTGCCGACGGGCCGCTTCCTCGGGGGGCTGGCTCCCCTGACGGCGCCCGAACTCGGGGGCCGGGCGATCGCCGCGGCCGTCGAGCGTTCCGGCGTCGAGGCCGAGGCCGTCGAAGACGTGATCATGGGGAACGTGGTGCAGGCGGGCGTCGGACAGGCGCCCGCTCGCCAGGCCGCCATCGCGAGCGGCCTGCCGGCCACGATCCCGGCGGTCACGATCAACAAGGTGTGCGGTTCGGGGCTCAAGGCGGTCATGCTGGCCGCGCAGGCGATCCGGGCGGGCGACGCCACGGCGATCGTGGCGGGGGGCATGGAGTCGATGTCGAACGCTCCGTACCTGCTGCGGGGACACCGCGAGGGCGTGAAGTTCGGCGACCGGACGCTGGTCGACGGGCTGATTCACGACGGCCTCTGGTGCTCGTTCGGTGGCTGCCACATGGGCGGTCACGCCGAATACACGGCCCTGAAGGCCGGTGTGACCCGCGAGGAGCAGGACGAGTTCGCCCTCCGGAGCCACCGGAAGGCGGTCGGCGCGATCGACGCCGGCGAGTTCGATGCGGAGATCGTGCCGGTGGAGATCGAAACGCGCCGGGGAACGGTGACGGTCGACACCGACGAGTCGCCACGCCGCGACACCTCGATGGAGGCGCTGGCGAAACTGCGGCCCGCGTTCGCCGCCGATGCCCCGGACGAGGTGACGGAGCCGTCCGTGACGGCGGGGAACGCGCCGGGACTGAACGACGGGGCGGCCGCCACGGTCGTCGTTTCCGAGGCCTTTGCCCGGGCCCACGGGCTGGACATCCTCGCGCGAATTCGCGCATATTCCGTCGGTGCCACCGCGC
>CAZOEX010000260.1:0-3484 GCA_964578925.1 uncultured Gemmatimonadota bacterium
CCGAGATCGCGGAGGCGATCGCCGATGAGCTTCGGGTACCGCTCGGGCTGGACGACCCGGGCGGGCTCGTGACGCCGACCGAGGACATGGAGGCCTTCGACCTCTATCTGGCGGCGCGAGCGCAGCTCCGGCAGCGCGGCGAGAACTTGAACGAAGCGATCCGGCTGTTCGAAGCGGCGATCGCGCGCGACTCATCCTGGGCGCCGGCCTGGGCCGGCCTGGCGGAAGCGCGCGAAATCATCGTCTGGTATCCGCGAGTCTGGCAGGAGGCCGAACTGGAAGCGGGCTACGGCCTCAGCATCGGAGGCAATCGGGAAGCCTGGCGGCGAGGAATCGACGCGCGGCTCGGGCCGGCCGAGGATGCCGCCCGAAGGGCGCTGGAGCTGGATCCGTCCAGTGCGTCGGCCCACGTGGCCCTGGGCAGCGTCCTGCGGGACCGTCGCGACTGGCAGGCGTCCGAGGACGCTTACCGGCAGGCACTGGAGCTGGATCCGGACAACGCGGAAGCTTACCACCAGTACGCCGAGCTCATGGAGGCGACGGGGCGAGCGGCGACCGCCGTACGGCTGGCGAGACGGGCGGCGGAGCTGGATCCAGCACCGGTGCGGCGGGGGATGCTCGGCTGGATGCTCGTCGTGGATCGCCGCACGGAGGAAGCGCGTCCCGTACTGCGCGAGGCGGTGCGCGACGCGGGGGGACGGCTTCCACTCATCGCCTCCGTTCTCGTCCGCGAAGAGATCCGGAGGGGCAACCTCGACGAGGCCGAGGCGGCCGCCAGGGGAAACTTCGATCCCGACTACGTCGATCGCCTGTTCGCGGCGCTCCGCGCGAACGATCCGGCCCTCGCGCCTCGCCCCCTCGATCCCGAGCAATGGATGTGGTTCGGCCGTCCCGACAGCGCCGCGGCGGCGATCGCGGAACTCTCGGAGGCTCCCGTCCTGCTGGACGTGTACCGCATCTGGCTCCCGGTCTTCGACCCGATTCGCGATCGGCCCGAGGTGCGCGAGTTCCTTCGCTCGGTGAACCTCGAGGGAGTCCAGATCCAGCGCACTCCGCGCTCGGAGATTCCGGATGAGGCCGGCGTAGACGAGGACGACCCGTCAGGCTTCGGACCATCCGGCGGTGACCGATGAAGTCCTACCAGCAGTTCTTCGCCGAGCTGAAGCGGCGGAAGGTGTTCAAGGTGGCGGCGGTCTACGGGGCCGTGGCCTTCGTGCTGCTGCAGGTCGCCGATCTCCTGGGAGAGGGCCTGCGGCTTCCGGAGTCGTTCCTCCCCTTCATCACCGCGGTCATCCTTCTCGGTTTCCCACTCGCCCTGATCCTCGCCTGGGCCTTCGAGGTGACCCCCGGGGGCGTGCAGCGTACGGAGGCCGCGGAGCCGGGCGAGATCGAAGACATCCTCTCGCTTCCGGCCTCGAAGCGGTGGCCTGCGGGGTTGCTCGCGCTGGCGGGGCTGGCCGCACTGCTGGCCGGAGCCTGGTGGGTCGGAACCCGTATGGGCTCGGCCGACGCCCGGGAGGCAGCGGCTGAGGCCCGGTCCGACTCGGTACAGCTCGCCTTCGCCGACCTCGCCGCGGACGAGCGGCCCTCGATCGCCGTTCTCCCGTTCGCGGACATGAGCCCGGAGGGCGACCAGGAGTACTTCAGCGACGGGATCACCGAGGAGATCCTCAACACCCTCGTCAAGATCCGCGAGCTGAAGGTGGCCGCGCGCACCTCCGCCTTCGCCTTCCGCGGAGAGGATCTCGACATGCGGGCGATCGGCGACAGCTTGGGCGTCGGCTACCTGATCGAGGGCAGCGTCCGGAAGGCGGGCGACCGGCTGCGCATCACGGCCCAGCTCATCGACGCGGACGACGGCACCCATCTGTGGAGCGAGTCGTACGACCGGACGATGGACGACGTGTTCGCTATTCAGACCGATATCGCGGAGTCGATCGCCGACGAGCTGCGCGTACCGCTCGGGCTCGACGACCCGGACGAGCTCGTCACCCCCACGGGCGATCTCGAGGCCTACGACCTGTACCTGGCCGGCCGCGGCAAGATCAGGCAGCGGGGTGAAGGCCTGCGGGAAGCGGTCGACCTGTTCGAGGCGGCCATCGCTCGCGACTCCGCCTGGGCGCCCGCGTGGGCCGCGCTGGCCGAGGCGCACGAGCTTCGAAGCTGGTATTCGGCGTCGTGGGACGAGCCGCGAGAGCTGTGGAGCGACGCCTCGGCGTTCAACGAAATCCTGCTGGCGCACCAGGCCGCGGCCGAGCGGGCCGCCGAACGGGCGCTGGCGCTCGACCCCGACCTGGCGTCTGCACGAGTGGCGCTGGGCAGCGTGCACCGCAATCGTCGGGAATGGGAGGCCGCGGAGCGCGAGTACCTGCGGGCCCTCGCCATCGATCCCGACAACGCCGAAGCCCACCAGCAGTATTCGGAGATGCTCAGCGGAATGGGGCGCATCGCGGAGGCGGCCGCTGCCGGCCGGCGAGCGGTGCAGCTCGACCCGGCCCCGATCCGCCGCTTGAACCAGGCCGTTGTGCTGTGGGCGGACGATCGGCCGTCGGAATCCTTCGATCAGTTGCGGGAAGGAATCGAGCAAGATCCCGAGCACGACGTGCCGATGCTGGTGGGCCAGTGGTACCTGCAGAAGCTGGCGGACGGCGACGTTGACGAAGCGACGGAGCACGGGTATCCGCCGGAGTCCGGGTTCGTCTACGTGACGCCGATGCTCCACGACAGCATCGCCCGGGCCATTCGAGCCGAAGACGAGTCGCTGTTGCCCACCGAAAGCGACGACTGGGACGCCTGGATCATCCGTTCGACGATCTGGCGGGCCTTCGATGACCGGGAGATGGGCCTGAGGGGCGTCGAAAGAGCCGACGCGGCGTACCCTCACGGAAATCTCGTCTGGCTCTGGTTCCCCGAGTACGACCCGCTACGCGACGATCCGCGCTTCCGCGCCGTGCTCGAGAGACACCACCTCGGGGAAGCCACACTGGAGCGGACGCCGCGGGACGAAGTGACGACGCCGTGAAGTCCTACCAGCAGTTCTTCGCCGAGCTGAAGCGGCGGAAGGTATTCAAGGTCTCGGCGGTCTACGGGGCCGTGGCCTTCGGGCTCATCCAGGTGGCCGAGCCCCTGGCCGACGCGCTCCGTCTGCCCGACACCTTCCTGCCCTTCGTGGTCGGATTGCTGATCCTCGGGTTTCCCGTGGCTCTCGTCCTCGCCTGGGCGTTCGAGGTCACGCCGGATGGCGTGCAGCGCACCGAAACGGCAGCCCCCGGCGAAATCGAGAGCATCATGTCGCTGCCCGCTTCCAAGCGCTGGCCGGCTGGCATCCTCGCCCTGGTCGGCGTCGCGGCGCTTGTCGCCGGGGCGTGGTGGGCCGGCCGGCAGACGGCGCCGGCGACGGCATCGGGCCCCGGCTCCGAAGCAGAAAGCACCCGGCTCGCCTTCGACACGCCCGCTGACGAGGGCCGCCCATCACTCGCGGTCC
>CAZOEX010000261.1:0-3481 GCA_964578925.1 uncultured Gemmatimonadota bacterium
ATCTGGCGCGCCGTGTAGTCGCCGGGCTCGGCGCCCTCCGGGAGCGCGTCCTCCGGCAAAATGTCCTCCGGCCGCACCGCGTCGTCGCCCCTACCGTTGCTCTTGGCCATCCGCCTCCTCCGGCTTCCCGCGGTCTCCCTGCAGGAAGATTATGCGTTCGATTCTTCCCTCACTCCGACCCGCGTTCAGCTTCGCAAGAAGCCGGGGCCGCATGAGGCTGAGTTCGTTGCGCCATGCCGCGCTTTCGACCGCCACGAAGAGCGTCTCGCCCTTCACGCCGACCGCCTGCGCCACCTCGGCGATGCGCGGCCCGACCAGCTCCCGCCAGCCGGCCACCACCTCGTGGCGCTTGACCCGTTCGGCGATGCCCAGCTCGGCCAGGGCCGACTCGACGAGTCCGCCGACCATCTTCGGGTCGTCACTGTTTCGCGTCATGTGTTCATCAACCCGTAATCAGCCCGGTATCCATCCGATGATCACCGGGTTCTCAATCCTCCGTCTCGATCTTCCCGTCGCGCAGCCGCCACCGGGCCAGCGAGCCGCCGCGCAGCGGCAGGTCCACCGGCTTCGGTACCGCCAGCACGACCTGGCCGGATCGTCCCTCCTCCAGGAGCTCGAGCACCCGTGCCGACCGCTCCCTGTCGAGCTCGGCGAAAACGTCGTCGAGCAAATAGACCGGGTCGCTGGCCGAGCGCTCGGCCAGCGTATCTGCCTCGCACAGCCGCAACGCGATCGCCGCCGTGCGGCGCTGCCCGCCCGAGCCGTACGAGCGGAGGTCCCGGCGCTCCTCCCCGTCGTCCACCACGGCCCGAATCACCAGGTCGTCGCGGTGCGGCCCGACCTGCGTCATCCCCCGCTCGCGGTCGGACTCCTCGTTCGCCGCCAGCGCCTCGCGGTAGCGCGCCGCCCACTCCGCCGCGTCACCGTCCTCCGGCGGCTCGACCGGGCCGAGCGTCGACGAGTAGGAAAGCCGCGCTTCCGCCCCGGCCGAGATCGCGTCGTGGTACCGTCCGAACGCCGCATCGTGCTCGAGCGCCCACTGTTGTCGGGCCGCCATCACGGCGGCTCCCGGCTCGACCAGGCCGGCGCCCCAGGCGCGGACGACGGCGAGCTTCCCCTCCCTCAGCGCCTCGTTGCGCTGGCTCAGCACCGCCCGGTATCGCTGCAGCGCGCCCACGTAGCCGGGCTCCACCAGCGAAAGGAGAATGTCCAGGAAGCGCCGGCGCTTCGCGGGCGACCCCCAGATCAGCTCCGAATCGTCGAGGCTGAACACCACCGCGCCGAGCGAGCCGAGCGCGTCGGAGAGCCGCTCGGGCTCGTGCCCGTCGACCTCGACCTTCTTCTTCCGGGTGGATTTCTGCCAGGCGACCGCCAGGTCGAGCGGCTCCCCGTCACGGTCGATCGTCGCCTCGATGCGGAAGACGTCCTCCCCGAAGCGCGGCAGTTCCCGGTCCCGCGCGCCGCGAAAGGACCGGAAGATCTCGAGATAGTAGAGCGCCTCCAGCAGATTCGACTTTCCGGAACCATTCGGACCGACGATCATCACGCCGGCCTCGGGCACCGTCAGCTCGAGCCGCTCGAAGTTGCGGAAGTCGCGCAGCGACACGGTCCGGAGCGCCGTGCTCCCGACCCGCGACTCCGCCGATTCGAGGGTTTCCGCCGTACCTTGCATTAGCCCTGAAATCTAACTCTGCAGGGCAGATGCGGCAACGCCGAAAATGGCGTAGCTATGCGGCTTTCCAGCGAATCCCATGGTCGAGTTCAGCGCTTGACGAAATCGCTGACGACGGGCTCGTCGCCCGAGTAGTCGTAGAAGCCGCGGCCCGTCTTGCGACCGTGGTACCCCGCGGTGTGCATCCGTCGGAGCAGCGGCGGGGCCGCGAACCGTTTCTCCCGGTACTCCTCGTACATGATTTCCGTGATGTAGAAGAGGGTGTCGAGGCCCACGAAGTCGCCCAGGGTGAAAGGTCCCATCGGGTGGCCCGTGCCGAGCGTCATCGCCTTGTCGATGTCCTCGATCGAGCCGATCCCCTCCTCGTAGGCGCGGATCGCATCGAGCATGTACGGAACGAGCAGACGATTCACGATGAAGCCGGAGTTGTCACGGCAGGCGACGGGCTCCTTGCCGAGGGAGCTCGCGAACGCGTACGCGCGGTCGAACGTCTCTTCGGACGTGGCGCCGGTGCGGACGACCTCGACCAGCTTCATCACCGGCACGGGGTTGAAGAAGTGGAGGCCGACGAACCGGTCGGGACGATCGGTCGCCGCCGCCATCTCCGTCACGGTCAGGCTCGAGGTGTTGGACGCGAGGATCGTATGGTCCGGGCAACCCTCGTCGAGCTTCGCGAAGAGGTCGTTCTTCGCCTCGATGTCCTCGACGATCGCTTCGATCACGATGTCGGCGTCGAGCAGCTCGTCCAGCTCGGTCGTGCCGCGCAGGTTCTCGAGCGTCGCGTCCCTGGCCTCGGCGGTCATCTTCTCGCGCTCGACGGCCTTCGCCAGGTTCTTCTCGATCGCCGTCATGCCCCGGTCGAGCGGCTCCCGGGCGATCTCGCGCACGACCGTCTCGTACCCCGCCGCGGCGCAGACCTGGGCGATCCCCCGCCCCATCAGCCCGCATCCGACGACGCCTACCTTCTGTATGTCCGCCACGTCAGCTCCTCGTGGTTGAGTGTTCGTGTTGAGGAATTCGTTCCAGCAACTCGGCCTACAGCCTACACTTCGTCCGCCTCGCCGATGAACCCCTGGATTCGGTCCATCAACCCCGACGAACGTGCCGTCGGGAGCTCGCCGCCCCCCTCGAGGCGATCGAGCAGGCCCTGCATGGCCAGCTCCACCTTCTCGCGTTCTCCCCGCAGCGTGCGGCGAGCGAGCCAGGTGCCCCCGCCGAACGCCGCTCCCGCGACGAGGGGCAGGACGAGAAGCAGCGGGGCGCCCGCGCCGGCCACGAGGCCCGCGGTCACCCCGGCCGTCGTGAAGCCCGCGCCGGTGTACCAGCCGCCCGCGTGCTCGGCCCGCTGGTTCCGCAGGTCGGCCGAGATCGTCACGAGACTGCGCCCGGGCTCCAGGGCCTGAGCGGCCACCTCGATCCGCTTCGCCTTCGCGAGCGCGAAGCCGTGGCCCCCGATGTCGAGCCCCCGGCGGATCTGGCTGATCAGATCCGACGCCGGCTCCCAGAACGAGAGGCCGGGCCGGTCGCGCACGGGACGCAGACTCTCGCCGAGGCGCAGATACTCGCGAAGCCTCCCGTGCACGTCGTCCCGATCGCCCGGCACGACGCGGCTGGCGTGGATGAACGCCGGGCCCCAAAGGCGTTGCGGCAGCGAATCTTCCTCGGGCGCCTGCGGCACCATCGTCTCCGCCCGCAGCTCGAGCAGCGCCTGCCGCACGTGCGATTCGTGGAGACCGACCTCCGCGCCGATTCGTACCACCTCGGCGTCCTCGAGCGTCTCCGGCAAGACCTCCCGTGCGGTCTGGAGCT
>CAZOEX010000262.1:0-3476 GCA_964578925.1 uncultured Gemmatimonadota bacterium
GTCGTCCCGAACGAGAAGCTCCTCTCGGTGGTGGGAAAGGGCACGACCTTCCGTGACGCGCTGAAGAAGGCCGACGAGGTCCTCTTGCACGCGACCCAGGGAATCTCGGATCTGATCAGCGTCACGGGCGACGTGAACGTCGACTTCGCCGACGTGCGGACCGTGATGTCGAATCGCGGCGCCGCCCTGATGGGAACCGGTGAGGCCACGGGCGACGACCGGGCGGTGGAAGCGGCCCAGCAAGCCATTTGCTCGCCGCTGCTCGACAACATATCGATACTGGGCGCCACGGGTGTGCTGGTGAATATCTCCGGTGGCTCCGACCTTGCAATAGACGAGGTTACGACGATCAACTCGATCGTCCAGGAGGCGGTCGGAGACGAGGCCGAGATGATCTTCGGCGCCGTGCACGATGTGGAGCTCGACGGTCGGATCCGCGTGACGGTGATCGCGACCGGCTTCGGGACGGAGGTCGAGGAGGACGAACCCGTGCCGACTCTCAAGGTCGTGCCGACCACGACACCTCCGGCCAGAGACGACGAATGGGAAGGCGGACCACGGCTCGTGGCCGCGGGTAGAGGCTCCAGCGAGGAGTCGGTCGATGTCGCGTCGGCGTCGACGCGATCGTCGAGTGGAGTGACCGGGTCCGCGGAGGCGACGCAGTCGCCGGCCCGGTTCAGCCTCGATTCCGGCGCGGTGGGGCGGACAGCTCTCGAAGATCTGGAGATCCCGACGTTCATCCGTCGGCAAATGGACTGATCGGGAGCCGGAGGAGCCGGTCGAGCGCCCTCCAGTACATGAGGGCCAACGAGACACAGGGAGACGTTGCGACGTGATCGAGTTCGAACAGAACGGGCCGCTGTCCGTGGGACGGCTCCTGGCCGTCGGCGCGGGCGTCCTGGGCATCGGATGGCTCGTGGGGCTCGGTTCCCTCGGTAGCCTCGAGGCCCCGTCCGTCCGGCAGGTGCACGTCCCGGCGCCGCCTCCGCCGGTCTCCAGCTACGATACGCTCGGACGCGGACAGACCCTCGCAGAGCTGCTGGCCGACAATGGTCTCGAGGGACGGGACGCCTACGCGTTCACGCAGGTGATGCGCGAGGTGAAGAGCCCCCGGCGGTTGCGCGCAGGGATGGTGGCCCGCTTCTCCGGTCGTCCCGGCAAGACGCCCGACCGCGTTCAGTTGCGCGTGAACGCCGATTCGCTCGTCGAGCTGACCGCTGACGCCGACGCCGACGCAGCGGGCTGGTCGGCTCGGGTGCACGAGGTCCCCGTGGTGCTCGACACGATCGCTTTCGCCGGCCGTATCGATTCGAGCCTGTGGTTCGCGTCGCTGTCGGGCGACGTGGACCGGATGGGCGAGAATGAGTTCAAGGAATACGTCTTCCACCTGGCCGACGTCTTCATGTGGAAGGTCGACTTCACTCGCGATATCCGGCGCGGTGACGCGTTTCGCGTGGCCGTGGAGCGTGAACGACGCCCGGACGGAACGATCCGGACCCGGAGGTTCCTCGCCATCGAGTTGATGAACCGGGGCGAGCTCCTGCAGGCGATTCCGTTCACGCGTCCCGGGGGCCGGCGGGAGTACTTCGCCTACGACGGCAGCGCCATGCGCGGAACGTTCCTCCGGTATCCCGTCGATTTCCGCATCACGAGCAGCTTCTCCCACCGGCGCTACCATCCGATTCTCAAGGTCCGGCGCCCACACCTGGGCATCGACTACGGTGCACCGTACGGCACGCCCGTGAAGGCGACGGCCGACGGAACCGTGTCGCGCGCGGGAACCTGGGGCGGCTACGGTCGGGTGGTGGAGATCCGGCATACGCGTGGCATCAGCACCCGCTACGCGCATCTGAGCTCGATCGGCGTGCGGCGTGGGCAGCGGGTGAGCCAGGGAGAGGTGATCGGTCGCGTCGGATCCTCGGGCCTTTCGACGGCCGCCCATCTGCACTACGAATTTCTGCAGAGCGGACGGCAGCGGAACCCGGCGACGATCGACCTTCCGTCCGCTCCGGCGCTGGAAGAGGAGTACATGTCGGATTTCGGTCGAATCCGGGACCAGGCACTCGCGCTGCTCGACGGAGTCGCCCTCCCGGTCGGACCCGTGGGGGAGACCGTCGTCACGCGGGCGGCCGACTGAGCTGACGTCCGCATGGGCGGGCTGATTCCCATCGCGATCGCCGCGCTCGCGGCGGTCGGTGTCGCCTGGTGGTCCTACGGCTTCCTGGAGGAGCCGGTCTCGGGCCGGATCGGACCGGCGGTTTTGCGTGGCGTGGCAGTCTTTCTCCTCCTGGCCGGGTGGTGGTTACCTCCGATGCCCTTCGCCGGCCGTGACGGCGCTACCGTTCGGGCGCTTCTCGTCGACGTCTCCGCCTCGATGAGTCTGCCCGCCTCCCCGGGTGGTGTGTCTCGTGCCGATTCGGCGGCCCGGCTGGCGAGCGAGGCGGCTTCGGATCTGCGTCTGGCCTTCGGCGATTCGGCGAGGGTGCTGGCCCGCGGCGAGGCCCCCGGATCGGAGGAAGGTCGGGCGGCCGACCTGGCGAGTCGAATCGTGCCGGCGCTCGAGGCGGCGCGGGCCGCCGGCGCCGACAGCGCGATCGTTCTCACCGATGGCGAGCTGGACGATCGCGGAGCGGCCCGTGACGTCGTTCGGCGGCTCGGCCTCTCCGTTCGGGAGATCCGCGTGGCGCAGCCCGTGGAGCGCCTCGCAATTCGAGGAATCGAAGCGCCGCGAGCAGTGGAAGCGGGAGATACGATTCGCTTCGTCGTCGAGGTGGCCGCGGTGGGCGAGGCCCCGGTAGCCGATTCCGCCTCGCTCTCCCTCGCCGGGCCCGACGGGACTCGCACGATCGTACGGTTCGACGCACCGACGCCGGGTCGCACGCGTCGCGTCGCGGCGACCGCCGTCGCAGGGCCCGGGTCGGGCGACGCCTGGCGCTCCTACGACGTACGTCTCGAAGCCGACGCCGATCCACTGGCGTCGGGCGTCCGACATCGCGTCTGGATCGAGGTCGTTCCGACGGCGGCCGGGGCCGTTCTCGTTTCGGCGGACCCCGATTGGGAGCCCCATTATCTGCTACCGGTGCTGAATCGCTCGGCGGAGGGTGGAGCGCGAGCCTGGCTGCGGGTCGGGGCGGACCGATGGATCCGCTCCGGTACCGACCGGCTGGCGAGCGGCGACGACGCGCGAGTGCGTAGCGACGCCACGCGCGCCCGACTGCTCGTCGTGCAGGGAACGCCCGGAGTCGTGCCGGAATGGCTGGAGCGCCTGGCGGCCGGTCATCCACGGGTGCTCTGGCTGGCGCGCGGGGCAGGTTCGATCCCGGGATCCGGAATCCGGGTGAGCGGGCCGCGGCCGGGCGAGTGGTATCCGGGCGGGACGCCGCCCAGCAGTCCGATCGCAGGCTATCTCGAGGGGCTCGACCACCCTTCGCTGCCGCCGGTCAGCCGGCTCTTCGCCGTGGACGGCCACGACTGGG
>CAZOEX010000263.1:0-1768 GCA_964578925.1 uncultured Gemmatimonadota bacterium
CAGGTGCCGGTCGTCCTTGAACCGCACGTCGGTCAGCTCGAGCTTCCCGTCGCGTTCGATGTAGACCTGGCGGCTCGTATTGACCAGGATGTCGGAGATGCTGGGATCCTTGAGGAGCGGCTCGATGGGGCCGAGCCCGAAGATCTCGTCGAGGATCTGCTCGACCAGGTCCTCGCGCTCGTCCAGGTTTAGCGGCACGGCCTCTCGGGTCAGCAGCTCGTGCACGACCTTGCGGATCTCGCCGACGACCTCGTCGCGTTCCAGCGTCTCGATGCTGGCGAGGTTCAGGCGATCGAGGAGCTGCCGGTGGATCCGGCCCTTGATCTCCTGCATGTCGCTCGTGCCGCTGTAGCCCTCGTCCGTGGAAGAGGGAAGCGCGTTCGAGTCGGCCGTAGCGCTCGAGCCCGACATCCAGCTCGGGCCCCCCTGCTCGGCCGGGTTGGTGGCTGGGCTGTTCATCATGCACTACTCCGGTTGAAGATCTTCTTCACCTTGCCGAGGCCCTCGAGCAGCCCCTTGCCTTCGTCCTGCTTCGGCGAGATGCCCGTCAGGGCGTTGACGAAGCCCTTCAGGTCCTTGGCGTACGCCGACTTGTCGGACAGCACGACGGGCTTGCCCGAGTTGATCGAGTTCATCACGGCCTCGAAATCGTTGCTCAACGTCCAATATACGGGAATGCCGAGCGTTTTTTCGATCTCCTTGAGGCTGATCGGATCGCTGGGCTGATAGCGGTTCACCAGGATGCGCAGCCAGTCGTCGCTCTTCACCGAGCCCATACGCTCCAGCAGGGGCAGGCAGCGGGTGATGTTCCGCAGCGACGGCAGGTCGACGTTGGTCACCAGGAAGACGTTGTCGGACTGCTCGAAGGTGGCGAGCGTCGGGGCCGTGAACGACTTGGAGCTGTCGACCACGACGTAGTCGTAGTGCTGCTTCAGGAAGTGCAGGATCTGGCGGATCTGGTCGCCCGTCACCGTCTCTGCCTTCGCCGGATGGAAGGGGGCGCTCAGCAGCTCGACGCCCGAATCGTGGCGCTCGATGTAGGAGGCCAGCAGTCCGGCGTCGACCCGGTGGAAGTTACGGACCAGGTCGACGAAGCTGAAGCGGGGCTCGACGCCGAGCAACAGGGCGGTCTCGCCCAGCTCGAGGTCGAGGTCCACCAGCAGCACGCGCTTCCGCGTCAGCAGGTGGAGCTGCACCGCCGTGTTCGTGGCCACCGAAGTCGATCCGGCGCCGCCCTTCGGGCTGAAGAAAGCGAAGAGCTTACCGGGCTCGCGCTTCCGCTCCTCGGCGCCCCGGTGCCCGAACTTCCGGGCGAGGCGGTCGAGGGAGTCCTGGATCTTCTCCGGGGTCACGGGCTTGGGCAGGTACTCCGTCACCCCGGCCTGCATCGCCTGCATGAGCTGGTCGGGGGTCAGGTCGGTGCCCATGCCGACGACCTTCCGGTTCGGCTGTCCCTCGACCAGGAACTGGGCGAATTTCAGCCCCATCACCGGGTCGTCGCTCACGTCGAGGAAGATGAGGTCCGGGTTGAGCTGCCGGAGCTGCTCCAGGTGCGAGTCGTTGATCTCGTGGAACGGGACCACGACCTCGAGGCCCACCTCGATGCCCAGATCGTCCTCGGAGACGACCTGCCGAACCATGTTCCGCAGCCCGGCCTCGGTCGAGATGATCGCAGTTCGTATGGCCTGATCGTTCATGGCTCCCGCCGGATTCCCTTGAGAATTAGTAATGTGCGTCGGTTCAGAGTTCGTCGGCGTCGTCGACGTCG
>CAZOEX010000263.1:1868-3469 GCA_964578925.1 uncultured Gemmatimonadota bacterium
TGATCCCCGTCGGACGTCCCGTGCCCGAGCCGATCATCTGACCGTCGTCGGTCACGTGCAGCAGGTTGATCCCGGCGCGCTGCAGGGCGCTGCGGCTGACTTCCGCGAAGCGCACCTTGAGCATGATCTGCCCCGGCTCGGGGATCTCGAGCTCGTTCACGACGCTCGAAGTGTCGCCCAGGCTGGCGGCCGCCATCCGCATGACGCGGCTGGCCACGCCGGCGTTCGTCACCCGGCCGCTGAGCACCACGCTCTTCCCGTTGCTCGTCACGTTCAAGTCCTGGTCGGGGAAGAGCCGCCGCAGATCGGTCTGCAGATTCGCCGCGTCGGGCGAAACCTTCACGTTGAAGGCCGAGCGGGTGCCGCTCGCGTCCCAGATCAGCAGGCTCGTCGTGCCCGACGCCTTGCCGTTCACGACCAGCTCGGTCGGGGCGACGGGGAGCACGTCGGCGATGGCCGGGTCGGCGATCGCCACGCGGGTGATGGTGGCCGGCGTTTCGATCACGGTCTGTCCGCCCGTGGCCAGGGCCAGCACGTCGGCCTGTTGGGCCGAGAGCGGCGCGACGCCACCCGCCAGTACCAGCGCGAGCGCAATCAAGGACGCCTGGAGGCGCCCGAAGATTCTATTCCTGCTCATCAGAAGCCCCCTTCGACGGTTTCGGTTTCTACTTCGGGTCCGCGCCAGATCTCGATGCCGGTGTTCGTGCGGCGGGTCGTGGGTACGGTCCGCCGGGGCGCCACGCGCGGCGCGCCGCCCGGAATGAGGTCCTGCACCTGCACGCCTTCCGTCGTGATGGAGTCCAGGTCGAGCGTGTTGCGCAGGCCGAGCTGGATCTGGCCCTCGCTCGCGGCGTGGATCAGCTTCTCGGCGTCTTCGGGCGAAACGAGCATCGTCACGACCGACGCCGTGACGGGTTCGCCGTTGGGTGCGGTCTCGACGATCTGGTTCGCGGTCAGCACGGTGACGTTCTCGAGAACCAGCTTCGTGATCTTGCCGCCGCTCCGCCCCGCGGGCGGATCGATGGTGACGAAGACGTCCACCCGGGTGCCGGGCATGACGAAGCCGGCGACCTGGATCACCTCGTTGACCCGCACGCTGACCGCGCGCATGCCCTCGGTGATCACGATCGGCAGCCCGCCGCCCGCCTCCTTGATGGCCATCTTCCCGGAGAGGAGGGGCTCGTTCATGGTGACGGGGGTGATGATGCCGCGTCCGAGCACCTCTTCCACGCTGGTGCTGTGGTTCGCGGGTACCGCGTCGCCGGGCCAGTCGACCAGCTTGACGTCCTCGGCGGTGAGCACCCGGCCGAGCGGCAGGTCGCGCGCGGCGACCACGACCTCGGTGGTCGGCCCGCTGTCTGCCGTCGCCGGACCGCGGTCCGTCTGCTGCAGAAGTCGGAGTGCCAGCCAGCCGGCGGCCAGTCCGGAGACCAGTGCCAGCACCAGCACGATGATGAGCCGTCTGCTTCGCATGACCAGTTCCTTGCCTTTCCTCGGTTCCTCTCACTTCCGCTCGGGTACGGATGCGCCGGCCGAGCCGACGCCGAGGCGCGAGGTATCCCGTCGCCCATCCGGCGGTACGTCAGATGTCGATTGTCGGT
>CAZOEX010000264.1:0-3469 GCA_964578925.1 uncultured Gemmatimonadota bacterium
TCATCACGATGTTGTGGGCGCTGGCGATGCCGTCGTACAGGAAGTCGGGCTCGAACACCTGGGGCTCTTCGACGTCCCGCAGCCGGGTCAAATCGAACACCTGGACGCCGTGCTCTCCGGCCCCGTCGGCCACGATGTAGACGTAATCCTCGTAGACCTTCATGTCGCGCCATACGCTCACCTGCGCCTCTTCGGTCTTCGGGAGGTCACCCAGGTAGCGCGGGTTGGCCGGGTCGGTCACGTCGATGAACGACGTGCCGTCCTGGCGGCCCACGATCGCGTACTCCCGCTCCGTCTCCTCGTCGTACCAGCCCCACATATCGTTCAGCGAGATGCCCGGGCCGCCGCCGATGGCGCTCACCGGCAGGAAGGAGACGAGGTCGACGCCGTCGCAGCCCCAGTCGCTCGCCTGGCCGTCCTCGCAGCGGATGGGCTCGCCGCCGACGATCGGATCCAGCGACTCCGGCTCCGACTCGACCGTCGCCGCCGCGACCCACTCTCCGTCGACGCGCTCCACGATCGTGGCCGCGCCGAGCCCGCGCCGGGCGCCGTCCGCGCCGATGACGCCGACATCGCCAGCCAGCGCCAGAGCGGAGCCGAAGCCGCGAGGCGTCTCTTCCTCACCCGGCTCGACCTTCCGGACACCGGTCCAGCCGTCCTCGTCTCGCGTGAACGAGTACACCGCGCCGTTCCGCGGCGCGCCGATCCATACGGTCTCGCCGTCCACCGCGATCGCCGAGCCGAAGCGCGGGCCGAAGCGGACGCGCCATCCCTCGAGGTTCGTGGCGCCCTCGAAGGGCAGGAGCGCGGTCTGCTGGTCCCACGCGCCCTCCTCGTCTCGCTCGAAGACGAGGACCGCGCCGTTTCCGCCGCCGAATCCGGGCGCGGCCACGTAGAGCCTGCCGTCCCGAAGGACCAGCCGGGAGCCCGCCCCGGTGTTCTCACCGACGACGTTGAGCCCGAGGTCGCCGGCCTTCGTCCAGGCGCCGTCGTCCCACACGTAGTGATGGACGTTTGCCTCCACCGCGGCCAGCGCCTCGTCACCGTCGTCCTCGTCGGCTTCCCGGGCGGCGCGACCGGGCGCTCCGACCATCAGCTCGCCATCGCCCACCGCGATGGCGGCGCCGAATCCGGCGCCCACGCCGTCCTCCAGCTCGAGCACCGCCGTCTCCGTCCAGGCGCCGTCGGCGAGGGAGAAGACGTACACACGGCCCGCCGACTCCTCGTCCCCGGGGGCTCCGACGAAGGCCTGCGTGTCGAGCAGGGCCAGCGAGGCGCCGAAGTTCTCGCCCTCGACGGTCTCGTGGGGCAGGTCCGAGTCGTACGCCCAGGCGCCCGACGCGTCGCGGCGGAACAGAGCAACGCCCGCCGGCTCGTCGCCGTGGGGGTTCCTGGAGACGAGCATCGCGTCGCCGTTCACGGCGATTGTCCCGCCGAACCGGTCGGCGGCCTCGCCGCCCTCGTCGGTCAGCACGGCGACCTCGGCCCAGGCGCCGGCGGCGTCACGCTCGTAGACGTACACCATCCCCGGGCGGAAGACATTGCCCGGCTCGCCCACGAGAACCTGGTTCCCTGCCATCGAGACGGTCGCCCCGAAACCCCGGGCGGCGGGCCGGGCGGCGTCGGCTGAGCTCTGGGCCCAGCCGGGGGCGGCGCCCACGAGAAGTGCCGCGCAGATGGCGAGAAGTCCGGTCCGTTTCATCTTTTCCTCTTCCATCGGTCCCTTGGGATGATTGACACAGCTTTGGATTATGGGGCAGAGAGCTGCATTTTGGAAATTGTGTGACACCGGGTGACGAGGGACCGGGAAGGTGACGGAGCGATGGAGCGAGGGTTCAGCTCGCGATACGTGTACGTGGAGGAACTGGTGGACGCGGTCGTCCCCGGCTGGACGGTTCGGATCGCGGCCGGCGGCTTCCTCGCCGTTGCCCTCTCCGCCATCGTTTCGATCCCGCCGCTCCAGGCCCAGGCGGTCGAGCTGGATCCGGCGGACGAGGCCTGGGAGCTCACCGGAGACTCTCGGGTCGACACGGCGAACGGGAATCCTCCCTCCCTGCTGCTGCGCACCGGCCAGGCGTTGCGGCGCGACGTCTCGTTCGACGACGGCGTGATCGAGTTCGAGTATCGCGGAACCGACGAACGGGCGTTCCTCGGCGTGGTCTTCCGGGCCGGCGCGGACGGCACGGCCGACGACGTCTACCTCAGGCTCCACAAGTCGAAGCAGCCCGACGCCGTCCAATACACGCCGGACTACAGGGGACGTGGGCAGTGGCAGCTGTTCCACGGTCCGGAGGCGACGGCCTTCGCGACCCTGGAGCCCGATACGTGGACCCCCGTCCGTATCTCGGTGGCGGGCGCTCGGGCCAGCGTGACCGTGGGGGACGCGCCGGAGCCGCAGCTCGTGATCGGCGAGCTGCGGAGCGGGCGCGCGGCGGGCTTCGTCGGGTTCTGGGCGAACCAGCCGGGAGCCGATGAAAGCGCCCCGCTCACGGCCGCATTGCGCAATATCCGGATCATCCATGGAACTCCGGGCACGATCGCGGCGCCGGATCGAGCCTTACCCCCGGAGGGCGTGATACGGGCCTGGGGCGTCTCGCGCGCTTTCACACGCTCCGGCGAAGTCGTGACGGAGATCCCGGCAGCCGTCCGCGAGGGGCCGTGGTCGCGGCAGGCGACACTTCGCGGCGGACTCTTGCCGCTGGAGCCACACGTCGAACGTCCGGAGGATGAAGGAGTTCCCGCGGTCGTCGCGGCGGTCACGATCGATTCCGACGCCGAGCGGACGATCCGCCTCGACCTCGGTTTCAGCGACGATGCGAGCGTCTTCCTCGACGGTCGGTTGCTCTACTCGGGACGCCACTCGTTCAGCTCGAACTTCCCGCGTCGCCAGGGGCTCGTCACGATCGACCAGGCGTCACTCTACCTCCCGCTCGAGAGGGGCCGGAACACGCTGATGGTGGTGGTGAGCGAGATCTTCGGAGGTTGGGCGGTGATGGGCAGGATCCCGGAGCGCGAAGGCGTGACGGTCCGGCCGATGGAGGAGACCGGACCTTGAGGCTGGCGGCGCTGGCCGCGGCGCTGTTCTTCGCGGCGTGCGGAGCGGGAGACGGGACCACGTCGGGTCCGAGCGGTGGAACAGGTGGCGGCGACGACACGAGCGGTTCGTCGACCGAAGGTCCCGCGACGGATGGCGGAACGGGCGGTGGGACTGAGGGTGAGGAGTCACCCTCCGGCCCCCGGACGGTCACCATCGAAATGTACCGCATCTCGTACGTGGCGCCGACCGCCACGGACATCGTGACGATCAAGCTCGGCGAAAGCGTACGCTGGGTGAACCGGGACGGCACGCGACACACCGCGACGAGCAACAGCGTGCCGCCGGGCGGGAAGGGCTTCAACACCGGCTGGCTGGAGCCCGGCGGCGAGTACGTCTTCCGTCCGAACGTGACCGGAACCTGGGTCTACTCCT
>CAZOEX010000265.1:0-3457 GCA_964578925.1 uncultured Gemmatimonadota bacterium
TTCCAGCGCCTCGTCAAGCTCCGGGTGAACAACGTCCTTGCGACGCACAACTAGGCCGGGAAGTGGCCCGCACCGCTCGTCCGTGGCTACGCGCCGCTCTCGTCGCGGCCGGGCTGATCGCCCTGGCCGCCGCGTGGGTCGCGCTGCGCGATCTGCCGACGCTCTCGCCGGAGGCCGTTCTCCCCAACGCGGCCGGCTCAGCGGACGCGGCCGGCCCGCGGCTGCGCGGCGTCTACCACGTGCACTCGGACTCGAGCCACGACGGGCGCGTTCCGGCCGTCGAGCTGATGGCGGCGGCGGGTCGCCTCGAGCTCGACTTCGTCGTCTTCGCGGAGCACAACGCACGGCCGGTGCACGCCTCCTCTCCCGGCGAACCCCTGGCCGTTCCCGGCACGGAGCTTTCCACCCGGTACGGGCACCTGGTCTATCTCGGATACCCGGAGGTCCCGGAGCCCGGGCCGCTCCGACAGGACAGCGGGCTCGTCGACTCGCTCAACCATCGGGGCGCCTTCACGATCCTGGCGCACCCGGCAAGTCCGCGGCGGCCCTGGACCGGGCGCCGGGCGGGCGCCGGCGGGCTGGAGATCGCGAGCACGTCCAGCTCGGCACGCGTGAAGGGCGATCCGATCACGGGCCTGCTGGCTCCCCTGTTCGCGTTGCCGCTGAATTCGCGACTGGCCCTGGCGCAGCTATATCGACGCAACGCGGCGGCGTTGCAGATCTGGGACGGCATCGAGGACGCGCCGATGGTCGGCTTCTGCAGCGCGGACGCGCACGGATGGCTGGGTGGCGAGCTGGACCTTCGCACCTGGCACGTCGTGCTCGATCCGTGGCCGGCGGCCGGGACCGCGCCGACGGCGGACGAGATCGTGGAGCGGCTCGCGGCGGGCCGCTTCGCCTGCCAGGCCGCTCTGCTGGCGCCGGCGTCCGATCCGCCCCCGCGCTTCTCCTTCCGGGCGGAGAGTCGCGACGGGGTCGTGCCGCAGGGCCGGTCGGTCGTACGCGACTCGGTCCGGGCCCTCGTCGTCGAGGCGCCCGAGTTGAGGGGCGGAGGCGTCGTCACGACGGTTTTGCTGCGCGACGGCGTCGAGGTGGAGCGCACGACGGGCCCGGCGCTTCGGTATCGCGAGCCCTCCCCGGGAGCCTACCGGGCCGAGGTCCGGGTCGAGATACCCGGCGTCTTCTTCGGTAGCCGTTCCGTCCCGGTGATCTACTCGAACCGGATCCGGGTGACGCAATGAGCCGGAGCGGCGTGGCGATTCGGTGTTACGCTCCGCGTGACGCCCCGGCGCTCTTCGAAGCCGCGCGGGAGTCGATCGGAGAGGTGTACCCCTGGCTGGAGTGGTGTCATCCGGAGTACGAGATCGCGGAGAGCCGGGCGTGGATCGAACACTGCCGCCGGGCGTGGGCGGCCGAGGAGGAGTACCAGTTCGCCATCGTCGGGTCCGACGACACGTACCTCGGCGGCTGCGGCCTGAACCGTCTCGAGACCGACCATCGGGTGGCCAACCTGGGCTACTGGGTCCGCACCTCGGCCACGGGCCGCGGGGTCGCGACCGAGGCGGCCCGGCAGGTCGCGGTCTTCGCGTTCGAGTCGACGGAGCTGAACCGCCTCGAGATCATCACGGCGGTCGAGAACATCGCCAGCCAGAAGGTGGCCGAGCGCCTGGGCGCCGAACGCGAGGCCGTGGTCCGGAGCCGTCTGTACCTGCACGGGGAGCCTCACGACGCGATCCAGTACGCCATCGTGCGGGGCATGTGGGAGCCGCCTTCTTGAGTGCATCCACGTCCGACTTCGGCTAGTTTTCGGACATGAAGATCCCCGAATTCGTGATGGAGCGGTGGCAGTCGCGCTACGAGAACAGCGTGAGCTGCAACCTGTCCGACAGCGGCATCCTGCCGTTCTCGCTGGACGAATTCTGCGCCTTCGCCGGCATCGATCCGGGCGACGTGCAGTTCGGTTACGGCTCGACGGAGGGCACACCCGAGTTGCGGGAGAGGATCGCGGCGCTCTACGGGGCCGCGAATCTCGACGAGGTGCTCGTCACCACGGGAAGCGCCGAGGCTAATTTCCTCGTCGTCTGGTCGCTCGTGGAGCCCGGCGACCGCGTCGTCATCGTCGAACCGACCTACGCGCAGACGCGCGGCCTGTCGGCGGGCCTCGGAGCCGACGTCGTATCGCTGCCACTGGAGCGCGAGCACGACTGGCAGCCGGCGCCCGGCGCCGCGGCGGATCGGATCACCGCGGGGACGCGGCTCGTGATCGTCACGAACCCGAACAATCCGACCGGCGCCGTGCTGTCGGAGCGGGCGCGGGCCGAGATCGTGGAAGCGGCGGAGAGGGCGAGCGCGTGGATCCTGGCCGACGAGGTCTACGCCGGCGCCGAGGTCGACGGCATCGACGGCGAGGTGACCACTTCGTTCCGGGGCGCGACGGACCGGGTGGTCGTCACCGCCTCGCTGTCGAAAGCCTACGGCCTGCAGGGTCTGCGCCTCGGCTGGCTCGTGGCTCCCCCGGAGCTCCGCGAGGCCGCCTGGTCCCGCAAGGACTACACGACGATCGCGCCGGCGGTGCTCTCCGATCGGCTCGCCCGCGCGGCGCTAGAGCCGTCGGTGCGCCGTCGCATTTTGCAGCGTGGGCGGGCCCTCATCCGGTCGAACCTGGAGATCGTCCGCCGATGGGGCGAGAGCCGGGAGGACCTCGATTTTCGGCCGCCCGATGCCGGCGCGATCTGTCTCTTCGGCTACGAGGCTCCGATCTCCTCGCTCGAGCTGGCCGAACGGCTGCGCGTCGAGCACGACGTGCTGATCGTGCCCGGCGCCCACTTCGGGCTGGAGCGCAGCTTCCGGATCGGCTTCGGCGAGGATGCCGCGAAGTTGCCCGCCGGCCTGGGGGCGATCGGCGAGACGCTCGACGCCGCCGCGACGACCGGCGGCGGGACCGCGATCGCCGGGAACGTGGCGCAGAACCGCGGAGGGCGCTGATGCTTCGGCTTCACCCCTACGAGTACCACAAACCGGCGGCCCTCGAACAGGCGCTCGACCTCCTCGCGACGCACGGCGACGACGCGATGCCGATCGCCGGGGGCACCGACCTCGTGCCGAACATGAAGCACAAGCTGTTCACGCCGGGTCATCTCGTCGCGCTTCGGGGCCTGCCGGAGCTGAGCGGCATCGAACGGTCCAACGGCGAGGTTCGGATCGGAGCGGCCGAGAGCCTCGCCGCCGTCGCGGCGCACCCGGACGTCTCCGGACATCTTCCGTCGCTCGCACGCGCCTGCGGCGACATCTCGGGTCCGCAGCTCCGCCGGATGGGCACGATCGGGGGCAACGTCTGCCTCGACACGCGTTGCACCTACTACAACCAGACCCGCTTCTGGCGGAAGTCGCTCGGCTTCTGCCTGAAGAAGGAGGGCGAGGACTGCCACGTCATCAAGGGCGGGACTCGCTGCGTGGC
>CAZOEX010000266.1:0-3455 GCA_964578925.1 uncultured Gemmatimonadota bacterium
CGCTCGCCGACGGCGCCGTCGGTAAGGAGGACGAACGTGCCCCGCCGCCTGAGCGCCCGAGCCGCTCGCTCCAGATCGATCCAGGTGTCCATCGCCGGCCCCGTGACGAGCCCGCTCCGCGGGGGCCGCAGCTCGACGGCGACGAGCGGCGACCGATCGCGGAGACGCTCGACGAACGTCGGGGTCTCGGTCGCTTGCTCCCCGTTCATCGAATTTGCTCCATCCGTCCGTCTGGTTCCTCCAGGACTCAGCCCGACTCCGCTTCCGCGGACGAGTCGCCCGGCGGCGCCGGGGGGTCGTTCGGACCCGCACGCGTAGATCGAAGATAGCGCACGATCTCCGGTCCGGCCTTGATCGCATAGGCGAGGATCGCACCGCCGAAGATCGCCACGAGCAGCCACGTGGGCACGCGGACGACGTAGCCGATCCAGGCGAGCAGCGCGTAGCGCGGAAACCGGCCGAGCAGAAGGGCAGAAAGGTACTTCCACAGCGGATAGTGCAGGGAGAAGCTGAGGAACTTGAAGGGAAAGAAGGGGATCGGGGTGAAGCCCGTGACGACGATCACGGCGAACGGATACTTCATGAAGAGCCCGGCGGCCTTCCGGTACCAGGCCTTCTCCTTGTAGCCGGTGAGACCCTTCAGGTTCATGATCGGCACGAACACCGAGTGGTCGAGGAACCCCGCCACGGCCGTCCCGGCGCTCGCCGCGACGGCCGTCCACCAGATGTTGCCGACGGTCCCGTACCAGATCACGACCGGCTCGTGCGGGAACACCGAGATCGCGCTGTTCGCGGGAATGGCGTAGAAAGCCAGGTAGAGGTAGCTGGAGGTCGAGAAGTCCTGAAGCATGAGGACGAGCGCGACGATCGCCAGCACCAGCATGACGCCGCCCATGATCCACACCTTCGGATCGAGGCTGTCATACTCGACCTGGCGGCCTATTGCTGAATCGGGGTCTCGCACTCGGACTCCGTGTGCGGTGTGGGCAGTACGGTCGGAGACTTCCTGTCGGCGAGGCAGATGCTAGGCAGCCGGCTGCCCCCGCGCCAGCCGGCTGCCGGGCGGGCTGGTCGCACCCTCCGGCAAGACACTAGGTTGGCGCCATGACCAAGCAGACCAAGTGTCCGGAGTGTGGCCATTCGCTCGATCCGTACGATCAGACGTGCCAGAAATGCGGCGCGCCGCTCTCGTACGAGCCCGGCGAAGACGAGGTGGGATGCGCCGTGTGCGGGGCCGACATCGGCGCTTACGTCGAAACCTGCCCGCAGTGCGGCGAAGAGGGCTATCCGGCCCTGCGTCCGCGCAAGGGGAAGGGCTTCAAGGGCTCTCCCGAGTACGAGGCCGAACGCGAGGAGAGCTAGAGGCCCGTGAAGACCCGGATGCACTCCTGAGCATGGCCCTCGACGGCCACGCCGCGCTGGACGGCATCGTCTTCGTCCTGTACGAGCCGCAGGACCTCGTGAACATCGCGCTGACGGTCCGGGCGATGAAGAACATGGAGCTCTCGCGTCTCCGGCTGGTGTCGCCCGCCGAGTACGACGAGCAGCGCATCGACGGCATCGCGCACGGCACCGAGGACGTTGTCGAGCGCATCGAGATCTTCGACGACTTCGACGACGCCGTGGCCGACACGGTGCGGATCGCGGCCACGACGGCCCGGCGACGAATGGCCAGGCAGGAGTGGGCCGAGCCCGCCGAAGCGGCCTCCAGCCTGCTCGAGCGTACGGCGGACGGCGACGTCGCCGTCGTGTTCGGACGTGAGGATCGGGGGCTTCCGAACACGATCCTCGATCGGACCCACGAGGCCCTCTGCATCCCCACGAATCCCGAGCATCCTTCGCTGAACCTCGGGCATGCCGCGCTGCTCGTCGCCTACGAGCTGCGGCAGGCCGCGCGTGAGCGCGGCGGCCTCGAGGAGCGCGACCTCTCCGCCAAGCCGCGGGACCAGGCGCCGCCGGCCACGGCCGAGCAGCTCGAGCGGTTTTTCGACGTCTGGGAGGAGGCGATGGGCGTGATCGGCATGTACAAGGGGATGGCGCCCGCGTCCAAGATGCGGAGCTATCGCCGGCTGCTGAAGCGTGCCGAGATGGATGAGATGGAGCTTCGGTTGATGGAAGCCACGGCGTACCGCGTCGTCCACTACGCCGAGCGGATGCGGGGAATCCTCGAGCGGGAATTGCGGGAGCAGGAAGAATGATAGCAGCGGGCCCGCGAGACGCTCTTCAGCGAGCCCGCTCGACTATCACTCGTCGAACATCACGACGGACACCGCGCGGCGAAGCCGTCAGCAGGGTCTTCGAGGTGGAAATTGACGCCTAGCTTCACCGACTCGTCGTTCCCCTCCCCGTCGTCCACGGTGAGCAGCAACCAGAAATGGCCGTTCCCGATCTGGCCCATCCAACCGTCGGCCTCGGCATCCTCGGTATCGGCCCCGACATCGTGCATCGGTGACATGTTGACCGTCACGTCCACCGACCCGTCACCCTCGGCCCCAGACATCATCGTCCCGTCCACCGCGTCGCCGCCGGGCCCCAGGGGCGTCCATGTGTTCGGCATCGGTGAGCGCATCGTGAACCCGTCGAACGTCGCGTCGCCCTGGTCGACGGACCAGACAACGGTGCCCACGTAGTCCGTGCCCTCCGTGTAGTCGAAGCCCCCGAAGCCGGAGGTCCAGGTGACCGCGACGCCGTTGTCCAGAACCTCCGTCTCCTCGAAAAAGACGTCCGGACAGGTGCCCCCGTCGGGGGGCGCAGTGAAGTCGAGTACCGGATCGTACGTCGTCGTCCCGGCGTCCGTGTCTCCCTCCAGCGAGGTCGGGCTGGACGTCTCGCAGGCGGCGAAGCCGATCGTCAGAGTGAGCACTCCGCAATACAGAAGCTTCCTCGTCATCGGTCCTCCACGTCCGAAGTGACTTCCAGAATCTCGCGGCAGGCGGGCCTCATGTGGACGTCCGGCCACCTCGAGAGCGCCACCTCAGGCCGTGCAAGTCGCATACCCGATCAAGGGGCGGTATCGACGGCCCGTTCTCAGCGCGAAAGGAAGCTGTAAGCCACGGAATGCCAAAGAGCGGGAGGGCCGAACAAGCCGTTCGAATGGAAGGAAGCTCGGAAGGGAGTCGGCCGGTACCTGTAAACGATTCCGCGGATTATGACTTTTTTCATAGCGCCGCCGGGACGTAGAAGCGCTCCACGTACTCCTTCAGCATGCGCCGCGCGGTGAAGTTCGCGCCGCCGGTGCGGATCGCATGCTTCATCACCCGAACCCAGCCGCGGGGAATGCCGTCCACGTCGCGCCGGTAGTAGAGGGGGGCGATCTCCCGCTCGATCGTGTCGTAGAGGCTCTCCGCGTCGCCGGCGTCGCGTCCCGCCGGATCGCCGTCCATCACGATGCCCGCGGACTCGTTGATGGCCCAGCCGTTCAGCCGTGTGAACCCTTCCGCCCACCAGCCGTCCAG
>CAZOEX010000267.1:0-3434 GCA_964578925.1 uncultured Gemmatimonadota bacterium
GCCGAGAAGCTGCGGCTGATCTCCGAACTCTGGTCCCCCCGCGTCGTCGCCGAGCGGGAGTGCCACGTGCTGCTGATCGAGCCGTGCGGGACGGTGAACACCGGAAACGCGGAGAGCGATCTCCGGGCGGAGGACGATGTATGGGTGTAGGACGAGACGCGGATGAGACCGCGTACCGGAATACAGGTGCTCAGTGGCGAATGAAACCCGATCGCGCTCCGGCACGACACATCGCCTGGGGGATGCTGGCCACAGCGCTCGTCGTCACGGTCCCGGGAGACCTGATCGGCCAAGACGCCAGGGAGGCCCGGACCCTCGAGCCCCGCCCCGAGGACGTCGCCACGATCGACGGGATCATCCGCGCCTACTACGAGGTCGTCTCGGGTCCGTCGGGCGAGGCCGCCGACGCTGCGCGCGACCGCACGCTCCACCATCCGGACGCATGGGTCGCGATCGCCGGCACCGACGAGACGGGCCGGCCACGGGTCAACGTCATGAGCCTCGACGACTATCACGGGGACAATGCGCCGCGTGCGCAGGGCTTCTGGGAGTGGGAGACCGATCGCGAAGTCCGACGGTCCGGCAACATGGCGCACGTCTGGAGCCACTACGCGTCGGCCCGAACGCCGGACGGGGAGCCGTTCGCGCGGGGTGTGAACAACATCACCCTCTTCCACGACGGGGAACGGTGGTGGATCATGGGCTGGATGTTCGACACCTCGGTGGAGACGGACGGCCAGTGACGGAGCGCGACGCCGAGCCCCTGCCGCGAGAGGCCGACGCGGTAGCGGTCGACCACATCCTGTACGGCACGCCCGACCTGTCGGAAGGAATGGACCGGATCGAGCGGCTCCTCGGAGTTCGGCCCGTGCCGGGCGGACGCCATCCGCAGTACGGCACGCGCAACGCCCTCGCCGCCATCGGTCCGTCGTGCTACCTGGAGGTCATGGCTCCCGACCCGAGCCTGCCGGCTCCGGAGCGCGGGGTGCTCTTCGGCCTCTCCGAGCTTTCCGAGCCGCGTCTCGTCAGCTGGGTGCTGCGTCGTGGATCGATCGACCGCGTGGCTGCCGCGGTCGGTCTCGGGCCCGTCTCCGCCGGACGTCGGGAGCGCGACGACGGCACGGTCGTCTCCTGGCGCCTGAGCGACCCCTACGCGGACCGACTCGGGCGTGTGGTCCCGTTCCTGATCGACTGGGGCGACACGCCGCATCCGGCGAACAGCGCGCCGCCGGCAGGCGAGCTCGTCCGACTCCGTCTCGAGCACCCCACGCCCGATCGAGTGCGCTCGGCCTTAGGGGTACTCGGCGTCGAGCCGGCCACGGCCGCCGGAGCGGGTCCGCCGATCGAGGTGGACATGGGCGAAGCACCGCGGCTCGCGGCGTTGATCCGGCTACGGGAGGGCGACGCGACCGTGGAGCTCCGCTGATGGCGCGGGCCGGCCCGCGGCAGGAATCCCGATCGAACGGCTCGGTCCGGCCGAGCTGGAGGCCCGCTATCCGATCCTCGAGGTCGGTTCGGAGGACCGCGCCCTGTTCGAGCCCGAAGCAGGCGCGCTGCTGGCACGGATCGCGATCCGCCAGCTCGTCCGAGAGCTGGAAACCGACGGGGTCGAGTCCGTGCGCGGCCCCGTCGAGCCGATATGCGCAGACGACGCGAAAGGAGGCGAGCTTGCCGCGGTAACGCTGTCAGCCGGGCGTCGGATCGAGGCCGACCGTTTCGTCGTGGCCTGCGGTGCGTGGCTCGACCGGGTCTGTCCGGACGCGATGGGGGTCGTTTCTTCACGGGCCGCGGATCGGGGACGTGGACGCCATGGACCGGCGGATCCGAACCGAGACCGTAGCCGCCGCCCGCGAGTTTCTGCGACGGCGCTTTCCAGACCTGGCCGAGGCTTCGGTCGTCGACTCGAGGGTCTGTCAGTACGCCAACAGCTCGAGCGGGGATCTCCTCGTCGATCGGCATCCGGGGCTCGAGAACGTCTGGCTCGTCGGTTGCGGATCTGGCCACGGCTTCAAACAGGGACCGGCTGTCGGCGCCCATGCGGCCGGCCTGGTCCTCGGGAGAGAGGCGCCGATCGAGGCCTTCGAACTGGCGTCGAAGCGGACGAGTCAGGCGCGGGCCATCCGGTGATTGGCGCGAGTCAGTGCCACCGGGCGTCAGGCGACGTTTCCGGACGCTAAGGGTCTGGCGACACGTCGCCCGCGCCGGTTCCGTTCGGCCGACCCTCGCGGGTCGCGGACCCGGCCGGCACCCGTCATCTTTCGGGCGGCGCCTGGGAACCCCGTCCGCCGTAGACCCTGAATACAAACGGAGATATCGGATGCGTCGCAATGTTCTCGCCTTCCCCGGACTCGCTCTCGCCTTTCTCCTGCCGATTCCCGGGGACGCCGTGGCCCAGGGAGCCGACTCGGTCACGGCAGGGGAGTACCACGAGGCGGAGCAATTCCTCGCCCGCAACACCTATCCGCTCGTCTCCGGGACCGTCTCGGGCGTGACCTGGATGGACGACGGCCGGGCGTGGTATCGGATGTCGACCGGAGCAGGCGTCGAGTACGTGGTCACCGATTCCGAGGAGGGCTCCCGCGAGCCCGCGTTCGATCATGGGCGGATGGCCGCCGCCCTCGCGGAGGCCACCGGCCGGGAGATCGACGCGACCCGAATTCCGCTCCGGGCCCTCGAGCCGACCGATGGCGCCGTCAGAATCACGTTGTTCCCGGAGCGCTCCGGCGCGCCGGAGGGCGGAGCCGACGCGGCGATCCTCGAGTGGAGTTGCGACTTGGAGGACTATACCTGCTTGCCGGCGGAGAGCGACGAAGAGCTGCGAGATCCGCCGCCCAACTCGGTCGTCTCGCCCGACGGATCGACCGCCGTATTCATTCGCGACCACGACCTCTGGTCGATGGACCTCTCCTCCGGGGAGGAGACGCAGCTCACGACGGACGGCGTGGAGAACCTCGGCTACGGAACGAACAACGCGGGCTGGATCCGGCGCGAGACGCCGGTGGTGAGCTGGTCCCCGGATTCGCGCCGCATCGCGACGTTCCAGCACGACGGCCGCGGCGTGAGCATGCAGTACTTGGTGCGCACGAAGGTGGGCGAGCCCGAGCTCGAGGCGTGGCGCTATCCCCTTCCGGGCGACAGCGTGATCTTCCGCATTCACCGGGTCGTGATCGACGTGAATGGTGCCGACGCGCCCGAGGTCGTCCGGCTCGACATGCCGCCGGATCCACACCGTTCCATGGTGAACGATCACGTCGCCTGCGGGAACCAGCTTTGCGACCTCCTCTGGTATCCCGACAGCTCGAACTTCGCCTTCGTCTCGAGCTCTCGCGATCACAAACGGGCGTGGGTCCGCGTGGCCGACGCCAAGACCGGGGAGGTACGGACGCTGTTCGAGGAAACCTCCGAGACGCAGATCGGCGATGCCGGGGCGGGGG
>CAZOEX010000268.1:0-3424 GCA_964578925.1 uncultured Gemmatimonadota bacterium
GATCCCGAGGAGATCGAGGCGATCGTGGCCGAGCCCGTGCACCGGCGCTGGCCGTCCGGCCTGGCCGCGATCGCCGCGGTCGTGCTGCTCGTCGTCGGCGCCTGGTGGATGGGCCAGCGCGCGGGTGCGAGCGCCGCGGCGGACGAGGATGCGGAGACAGCCGCGCGCTCCGTCGCCGTCCTTCCGCTCACGACCCGGACGGTCACCGACGCGGAGAACGCGGACGGAAGCGACGTCGTCCTCTTCGCGGACGGCATGCACGACGACCTGCTTACCCAGCTCTCGCGCGTCGGCGAGCTCCGGGTCATCTCCCGGACGTCCGTGGAGGAGTTCCGGGACTCGGACGAGAACATCCGCGACATCGCCGACCGCCTCGGAGCACGCTACGTGGTCGAGGGAGCCGTGGACCGGGTCGGCGATCGCGTCCGGGTCAACGTGCAGCTCATCGACGCGAGCTCGGACGAGCACCTGTGGGCCGAGACGTACGACGAGACGATGACGCTCGACAACCTCTTCGCGATCCGGGACGACCTCACGCGCCGGATCGCGAACTCGCTGCGGGCCAGCCTCACGCCTGAGGCCGAAGAGCGGCTCGTCCGCCGTCCCACCGAAGACGCGGAAGCGTTCGAGCTGTACACGCGGGCCCGTCACCTGTACGACCGCGGGGCGCGCCCGGACCTCGAGAGGGCGATCGAGCTGTACGAACGGGCGATCGCGCGAGACCCCGAGTTCGCGGACGCGCATGCCGCGCTGGCGGCCACGCACCTCCGCTTCGCGGACTTCGGTTTCGGTCCCGAGAGCGAACGGCTGCCGCTCGCCCGTCCGGCGATGGAACGCGCGCTGGAAATCGATCCGGCGCATGCCGAGGCGCTGGTCGTTCGGGCGAAGCTCGCCGCCGAGGCCGGAGATTCCGAGCGGGCCCGGGCGGACCTGGAGCGCGTGATCGAGGTCAATCCGAGCCATGCGCAGGCACGGGCCACCCTCGGCAGACTCCTGGGCGAACTCGGGTACGAGGACCAGGCGCTCGGCGAGCTCGAGGTCGCCCGGGATCTCGATCCCCTGTCGGCCGACGTGGCGCTCACCTCCACGTGGCTTCTTCGGGACGCCGGGCGGCCGCGGGAGGCGCTCGAGGTCGCGAGCGAGACCCTCGAGCTGCACCCCGACTTCGAGCCGGCCGCCACGGAAGTCGCGTTCTCGCTGGCCAGACTGGGCCGATTGGAGGAGGCGGTCGCCACGCTCCGTCAGGCCCTGCGCCGCGATCCGGCCTCGATCTTCGCCAACGAGGTCCTCGCCCTGATGCTGGTCGTTACCGACGGTCGGGAAGCGGCGATGGAGCAGATCGGTCGCGCCATCGCGCTTACGCCGGACGACTACCCGACCCACGGCACTCGCGGCGAGCTGCTCATGGACGCCGGCCGGTTCGCCGAGGCCGTCGAAGCCTATCGCACGATGGTGGGACTGGCGCCCCGACTCGCTTCTGCCCGGGCGGAGCTGGCGAACGCGCTCATGGCGGTCGGCGACACGAGCTCGGCTCTCGCCCAGCTCGATTCCGCCGTGACGTTATCGCCCGACGGGAGCAGCAGTTTCCCGGTGGCCGAGGAGCTGGCGGACGCGGGCCGCGTCGAGGACGCCGTAGAAATGTCGCGGCGTCGGGTGGAAGAACGCCCGGCCTCCCTCGACGCCCGGATCGACCATGCCGAGTTCCTGTTCGAGACGGCCCCCTGGGCGTCGCACCGGCCCGAGGCGGCGATCCCGGTGTTCGAGGAAGCCCGTGAGATGTCGCCGAGCGATGGACAGCTTCTGGACGAATACGCGGTGGTGCTGCGCAATCTCGGACGGACGGACGAATCGGGGGAGCTCCGGCGACGCCTGGCCGCGTTGCGACCGGAATCACCGGAAGCCCACATGCTCCTCGGCTGGGAGCTCCT
Organism: uncultured Gemmatimonadota bacterium; assembly: GCA_964578925.1. Lineage (GTDB taxonomy): Bacteria > Gemmatimonadota > Gemmatimonadetes > Palauibacterales > Palauibacteraceae > JARFPW01. The sequence continues at coordinate 1,929 of CAZOEX010000268.1, forward strand.
GCAGGGCCAGCGCGACGTGGCCGGCGCCGGCCGGGCGTTTCGCCGCTCCCTGGAGCTCTCCCCCGGAAGCTCGAGCCCGCTGTGGGGACTGGCGAGGGTCCACGCCCGCGAGGGCCGTCCCGATTCCGCGCTCGCGGCGTTGCGGGAGGCGACCGCGAGCTGCTTCTTCCCGTGGCCGATGTGCCGCCCGTATTACGAGGTCCGCATGGCCTGGCTACGCGCCCTCATCGGCGACGAGGCGGGCGCCCGCGAGCTCATCGAGCGCTACGAGGACCGAACCGACCACCCGCGGTACGGCGAGTTGCTCCCGGTGCTCGCGGCGGCGCACGCCGAGCTCGGCGCGATCGACCACGCGTTCGAACTGCTCGACGAGGCGTACGAACGCCGCTCCGGCGAGCTGCTCGAGCTGAGGAGCGAGCCATGGTTCGATCCGTTGCGGGACGACCCGCGCTTCAACATTCTGCTGGAGCGGATGGAGCTGCACTGAGGACTGCCTGTCCGGATCCTTTCCCCCGAGTGCGTATGTCCATCTGAACAGGGTCCGACCCTTCGCTCACGTTCAGATCCGGAGGCACCCATGGGTACGCACCACTTCGGCGCGGGGGTTGCGTTCATTCTCGCGATCTCGATCTTCGCCACCGACCATGCGCAGGCGCAGATGCCGCTTCACGTCACCGCCGGTCCGACGCTCGGCACGATCTCGACGGACGATCCCGATTTCGACGACGCCGAGACGACGGTCCGCTTCTTCGCGGCCGTCGGGACCAGCTTCCTGCTCAGCGAGAACGTCGCGGTGAGCCCGTACCTCGGATACGTGCAGAAGGGCGCGCAGTTCTTCGACGGGGAATTCGACGCGAGCTACGACTACATCGAGATCCCGGTGCTGGTCAGCGTCGGCTTCCCGGTGGGCGAAAGCGCCATGGGAAGCGTGTTCGCGGGACCACAGGTGGGCTTCCAGATCAACTGCGACGAGGACGGCTTCGACTGCAGCGAGTTCGACACGCACGAGAGCACGGAAATCGGCGCGATGTTCGGGGCCGGCATCCGGCTCCCGGCGGGCGAGAGCGGGGCCTTCTCGATCGGCCTCGGGGCGGACATCGGCCTCACCGACCTGTTCGACACCGGGGTCGACAGCTTCAAGACCCGCACCTACTTCCTGTCGCTCGGCTACTCGACGGCGCTCGGGGGACCGAGGTAGCTCAGCGCCGTCCGAACGCGGGTCACCAGCTCGTCGTCCGGGCCCCAGCGTTCCTCGAGTAGCGGATAGGCGGGCTCGAGGAGTTCGGCGGCCTCCTCCCGATGGCCGAGGTCGGCGAGCGCCAGCCCGAGCCAGGCGCGAGAGGAGAGGAGCAGCGGAGCGTCCGGCTCGAGGGTGGCCTCGCGGATGGCGACGGCGTCGCGCAGCGGTTCCTCGGCCTCGGCGGCGCGGCCGGTCTCCGTTAGCAGGCGTCCCAGGTCCCCGAGCCCGGAGGCGACGTTCGGGTGCTCGTCGCCGA
>CAZOEX010000269.1:0-3382 GCA_964578925.1 uncultured Gemmatimonadota bacterium
TGCCGAGACGGATGTTCCCCGTCGCTTCCGCGACCGTCCGGCTGGAAGGTGAGGACCTGGGACGGCCCATCCGGATCGAACGGAATCCGTCCATCGGACGGCTGCGATTGCCGGCCCGTCCGATCTTCGCGGTGGGCCGGGCCTACTTCGAGATGAAAGACCCGGAGGAGTACCGGCGCACCGTCGCCGAGCTGCGATCCGGCACCGCCGCCGATTCACGGACGTAGCCTCAGATGGGCTCCGAGAACTCGGCGACGACCGGATCGACGAGGCGCTCGAAGTCGGCGTATGCCATCCGGATCGTATCGGTGTGGGTGCCGGCGTTGAAGGTGATCGACTCGTCCTCTCGCAGCGTCTGGTCGACGAAGACCGGAACGTCGTAGAGGTTGCCGAACGGAGGCATCGCCCCGATCTCGACGTTCGGGAAGAGGCCGGCGAACTCCTCTTCCTCGGCCAGCCTCAGCTCCGGGTTTCCGGCGACCTCTCGCAGCTCGTCGATCTCGACCCTCCGCGTGGCCGGCAGAACCGCCATGACGAAGGCCTCGCCGTCGGTCAGCATGACGGACTTGGCGAGCTCCTTTCCCGGGATGTGCTCGGCGGCCGCGACCTCCTGCGCGGTGAAGGCCGCAGGATGCTCGCCGTGCTCGTACGCAACGCCCTCTTCTTCCAGATACGTCTTCACGCGCCGTGCAATCGACATCGCCTCACCCTCCTCGCTGTAGACTCGAGCTCCCGGGCCAGAACTCTAGCGCCGCGGTGGCCTCCCCGCCAAATGCGACGATCCCTGCTCGACCCGGTCCCCGGCTACGGCGGACTGATGTCCGGCGGCTGCGTGACCACGGCGACTGTATTTTCGCCCATTGGCGTGACAGTTTGCGCAATCCGGCACGTCGTACGGGTCTTTCGGCGTGCTGATCCTGAACCCACCGGAGGTCGGAATGTCGAAGTCGCACCCAGTCGGTCGTCGTGAGTCGCTCCTCGCGGGTTTCCTGTTTTCGGTGCTCCTCCTCGCCGGAAGCGAGCAAGCGCTCGCACAGGAATTCGGGGTCGGCTTCGGCGCCTCCACCGCCGTGATGGAGGACCACGTCCTGGTCGGACAGCCCGGTTCCGAGCAGAACCCGGGGATGGTCTTCGTCTACCGATGGACCGGCGGCGAATGGACCGAGACGGCTCGCATCACGGCCGACGACGGGACGCCGGGCGACCGTTTCGGCTACGCGCTCGACGTGTCGGACGACCAGGTCATCGTGGGAGCTCCGCGGGCGGACGACGGCCGCGGCGCGGCCTACCTGTTCCGGCTCGAGAACGGCGGGCTCGAGCAGACGGCGAAGCTGCAGGCCGCGCGCGACGACGCGGGCAGGGGGCTCGGCGTGGCGGTCGCGATCGAGGACGGCCTCGCCCTGGCGGGCACCTTCGACGGGGAGATCATGTCGATGAGGGGCATGATCGAGGGCATGATCGGGCCGGGCGAAGTCGAGACCGACGCCCCGGCCGTGCACGCCTTCACGAGCGGCGACGGAGGGTGGGCGAACAGCGGACGGCTGACACCGGACGAGGGCGAGGTCGACATCGGGTTCGGGCACGCGCTCGACATCGTAGAGGGAACCGTCTACGTCGGCGCGGCGAAGCGGTCCGGCTCGGCGGGCGCCGTATTCATCTTCAGCCGCGAGGGCGACGGGTGGACCCGCTCGGGTCTCGTAGAGGGCGGGACACCCGGGGCGGGCTTCGGCCGGGCGATCCTGGCGATGGGCGACGACCGACTGCTCGTCGGCGCGCCCGTGCAGGACGGCCAGCAGGGTCAGGCGCTCGTGATGACGCGGGACGCCGGGTCCGGAGAATGGACCGAGGGCGCCCGCCTCCGCCCGGACGGCGCGGGCGCCTTCCACTTCGGCTACTCGCTCGCGAGCGCGGGCCAGGACGTGTGGATCGGCGCACTCGGCGGCGCCTTCTCGACTTCGATGGACGCCTCGGACGACTGGACGACGGCGGAGCGACTGGCGATCGAGCGCGAGGCAGGGACCGAGTTCACGGGGACGAGCGTGGCGCTCGCCGAGGAGTTCGGCGTTGTCGGCTTCCCCGAGGACGACGTCGGGGCCGGCACCGCGACGATCCTCGGCCGGACCGACGGCGGCTGGCAGGCGCAGTCCAAAGTCTACGGACAGTTGGACGAGCTCACAGCGGTGGCGGGCGAGGAGGCCCTCTGCCGGGACGGCACGGCCGGCGCGTTCGAGTGCGCCAGCGTCGATCTGCTCGCTTTCGTGCCCTCGGGCGACCTGGGGCCGGAGCGGGGCGTGCAGGTGAGCGACATCTGGGGCTGGACCGATCCGGAGACCGGCCGTGAGATCGCGATCGTCGGGCGGAACGTCGGGACGGTCTTCGTCGACGTCACGGACGCGAGCAATCCCGTGCACCTGGCGACGATGCCGCGGACCGAGGGTTCTCCCGCGTCGCTGTGGCGCGACGTGAAAGCCTATAGGAACTACGCGCTCGTGGTGGCCGACGGCGCGGGCCAGCACGGCGTGCAGATCTTCGACCTCACCCGGCTGCGCGACATCGAGGAGACCCCCGCGACGGTCGAGCCCGACGTCACCTACGACGGCGTCCAGTCCTCGCATAACATCATCGTGAACGAGGAGACCGGCTTCGCCTACGCGGTCAGCGCCGGGTGCGGGGGCGGACTCCACATGATCGACCTGTCGGATCCGCTGAACCCGGAGGGGGCCGGGTGCCTCAGCCACCAGGGCGACAGTCCCCTGGCCGGCTTCTCGCACGACAGCCAGTGCGTCGTGTACGACGGCCCCGACGCCGACTTCCAGGGCCGCGAGATCTGCTTCACCTCGGCCCTCGGCGGACTCCTCGTCCAGGACGTCTCGGACCGCGACAACCCGGTCACCCTCGGCGTGGGGCAGTACCCGGACGCCGCGCTGCCCCACCAGGGCTGGCTGACCGAGGACCACCGCCACTTCCTGATGGGCGACGAGGGCGACGAGTTCCAGGGCCTGGTGGACGGCACGCGGACGATGATCTGGGACGTCACGAAGCTGGGCGACCCGGTGATGAAGTCCGAGTACATCCACCCGACGAAGTCGATCGACCACAACATGTACATCGTGGGCGACCTCGTGTACCAGGCGAACTACGACGCGGGACTCCGCATCCTCGACATCTCGGACATCGACGCGCCGCGCGAGGTGGGCTTCTTCGACACGGTGCCCTTCGGCGAGAACGACGAGGCGAGCTGGCGGCTGGGCGCCTGGAGCGTCTACCCGTACTTCGAAAGCGGCACGCTCATCGTCTCGAGCGGCGGCGAAGGGCTCTTTCTGCTGCGCTATTCGCCGCGGACGCCGGTGTCGTAGGGGCTACGACGCCTCCAGGCGTATTA
>CAZOEX010000270.1:0-3372 GCA_964578925.1 uncultured Gemmatimonadota bacterium
TTTCCGCCTTCGATGTACTACCGTCGTCGAGAAGAATCGATAGTATTGTCCTGTCTATACCGTCGATCATGGTGTTTCCAGGCGTTATCGATTGTGATTCGGAAATATTATCTACGTTTGGTCGCTGTAACGCAAGTTACCATGCCGGATGGGCGGAGGCTGCTCTCAGGCCGTGACCGCCCGTCGGGCCCTCACATATGGCAGTCGACGACGCCTTCCTGCTCCACGAGCGCCGCCAGCGCGTCCTCCAGGTGGCCGGTCAGCAGCCTCGCGGCCTCCTCCCGCTCGTCGGCCGCCAGCAGATCGGCCATCCGTCGGTGTTCGGCCACGTGCCGGCGGCCGGGCCCGGGACTCGGCTCGGCGCGGTCGACGGACACCAGGTGGAGCCGTAGCTGCCGCATCGCACGCCGGTGCGCGTCGCTCAACCGCTCGCTCCGGGCGCCCGCGACGAGGGTCTCGTGGAAGCCGATGTCCGCCTCTCCATAGGCGGGCCAGTCGTCCGCGGCGGCGGCCGTCTCGAGCCGCTCGACGCATGCGGCGAGGCGATCCCGGAGATCCTCCGGAAGCCCGCAGCGCCGGACGACCGCCGGCTCGACGATCATCCTCAAGGCCAGGATGTCGCGCAGCTCATCCTTCGTCAGCCGGGTGACGCGGGCCCCACGGTGCGTTTCGTGCTGCACGAGTCCCTCGTGATCGAGCCGGCGGATGGCGTCACGGACGGAGGGCCGGCTCGCGCCGTATCGCCCGGCCAGCGCCGCCTCGCGCAGGGGTTCCCCGGGCCGCAGCTCGCCGGCGAGAATCCGGCGGCGCAGCCGCGCGGCCAGCTCCTCGCCCACGGTCCGCCTCTCGAGCGTTTCCCGCATGCAGGCCTTCCTTTCACGCCGAAGGAAAGGGTGGTAGGTTCGGATAATTGTATGACAATATGACGACCTGCACCGGGAGGCGAGGATGGGACGTTCGGGAAGTGTGGTCTGGCGGGGGAGCGTAACCCGGTGCCTGGCCGTGCTGCTCGTGCTGACCGTCGCGGGACCAGCACGTTCGCAGCAGCTGACGCCCGAGCAGCTCGAGGCCGTCCGGCGCGGCGCCGCGTCCATGCACGTGCCCGACTCGGGTACGGTCATCCCGCTGCTCGGTCCGCCGGAGCTCCCTCTCGTGGAGGTGACCCTGAACGGGCGAGGGCCCTACCGGTTCCTCGTCGACCTGGGCGCCAACGTCCTGATCGTCCGGCGCTCCGTGGCCGACGACGCCGGAGCGCACGTCGTCCTGGACCGGGACCGCTCCGACATCCTCGTCGCGAACGAGATGACGATCGGCGAGGCCCGCTTCCGCGACGTCTGGCTCGGCGCCTACGACGAGCTCGACGTGGACGGGGTGATCGGCTACAACATCCTTCGGGGCACCGGCGTCACGCTGGACTACTCCGGCCGCCGGTTCCGCCTGGGGCCGCTCCGGCTGCCGCCTCCCGACGGGCGCGAGACGCTCGACTACGTGGTCGAGAGCCGGCTGCCGTACGTGTCCGCGCGGGTCGGCGACCGCGAGCTGCTTCTGAACCTGGACACCGGCGCCGCGAACCACGTCGTCTTCCCGGCGTTCATGGCCGACTCGCTGCCCCTCGAAGCGCCCCCCGTCCCCGGACCGGTGCTGTACAACGAACAGACGGGCCCGGTGCGCAACCTCGTCGGTCGCCTCGCGGAGGATCTCCGCGTCGGCGGCCACGTCATCGAGCGACCGGTCGTCCTGTTCGACCCGGCGATCGAGGACGCCTGGCTCGGCAGCGCGATCCTCGCGAGCGCGACGCTCGAGCTCGACACGCAGCGACAGGTGCTCCGCCTGACCACGACGGCTCCCCTGGCCACTCCGGCTGACCTCGTGATCCGCGACGTCTCCCTCTGGAACGGGGTACGCCCCGAAATCCAGCGCGGACGGACGGTCGTGATCCGGTCCGGCACGATCATCGAGGTCGGTCCGAGCGGCGAGGTCGAGGTTCCGGCGGGGGCGACCGTCGTCGACGGGCGAGGCCGCTTCCTGATCCCCGGCCTCTGGAACATGCACGTCCACGCGCTTTGGGCGGCCGACGTGCCGGCCACGTTCCTGCCGCTGTTCGTCGCTCACGGCATCACGGGTGTGCGCGACATGGGGGGCACGCTGGAGGTGCTCGCCCGGGCGCGAGACGACGTGCGCATGGACCGCTACCCCGCCCCGCGGCTCGTCGCGTCGGGCATGATCCTCGACGGCCCCGAGCCCGTGGACCCCGACGTCTCGATCGCGATCGCCGACGAGGCGCAGGCGAGACGGGCCGTCGAGCGACTCGACAGGGCGGACGTCGACTTCCTCAAGGTCTACACGCTCCTTCCCGCCGGAGCGTTCGAGGCGATCGTCGACGAGGCCGCGGCACGCTCCCTCCCGGTCGCCGGCCACGTGCCCGCCGCCGTCGGGCCGGTCGCCGCGGCGGAGGCGGGGATGCGGAGCGTCGAGCACACGATGAACGAGATCGGCGGTTTCTGCGCGCGCGACGAGCCCGAGGCGTGCGAGCCGATCGTGGCGACACTCCGTGAGCACGGAACGTGGCACGTGCCCGCGCTCGCCGTCGAGCGCGACCGTGCGAAGGAGGAGATGGTTGCCGACCCGCGGCTCGCCTACATGCCGGAGAGTCTCCTGCAGTACTGGTTCGGCGCGCGTGCGGCAGCGGCGGACGCGACTGCCACCCCTGCCTCCGCCCTTGGGCCCGCGGGTGCGGAACGTGCCGTCCGGCTTCCCGAAGAGGCCTGGCTCACGGCTCTCCTGCACGAGGCGGGGGTGCCGATTCTCGCCGGCACGGACGCGGGGGTGCGGTTCAGCCTCCCGGGCTGGTCCCTGCACGAGGAGCTGGAGCTGCTGGTGGAGGCGGGGTTGACGCCCGCCGAGGCCCTCGGGGCGGCGACGTGGGGACCGGCCGAGTACCTGGGCCGTGGAGACGAGCTGGGTACGATCGAGGTCGGGCGGCGGGCGGACCTCGTCCTGCTGAAGCGCAATCCCCTGGAGGACATTCGGAATACGCGCGCGATCGAGGCGGTGATCCTCGACGGCGAGCTGCTCGACCGCGAGGCGCTGGACGGGATCCTCGACGAAGTGCGAGCGAGGGCCGGGAGCTGACGGCCCATCGACATCCTCCGCGTCCGGCCTGCCCGTCACTCTCCGTCCAGCGCCTCCAGAGTCGAGCTCGGCGCCAACGTCCTGAACGTCCGGCGTTCCGACATCCTGGTCGTGGACGAGATGAGGATCGGCGCTGCCCGCTTCCGTGAGGTCTGGCTCGGATTTCCGGTCGCGAAAATGGGGGGTCCGTCGAGGTCGACACGCCCTGAGCTTGCAAACGGGCAGCGGACTGAGCCTACT
>CAZOEX010000271.1:0-3333 GCA_964578925.1 uncultured Gemmatimonadota bacterium
ATCGCCTACCTGATCGCCGCGGGAATCGGCCTGCACAACCTGGGCGAGGGCCTCGCGATCGGCGCCGCCTTCGCCGTGGGGGAGATCGCGCTCGGCTCCTTCCTCGTCATCGGCTTCGCCCTCCACAACACGACCGAGGGCCTCGGCATCGTGGCGCCCGTCGCGAAGGACCGGCCACCCCTCGCGCACCTGGGGGCGATGGGCGCGATCGCCGGTGTCCCGACCATCGCCGGCGCATGGATCGGGGGCTTCGCCTATACCCCGCTCCTCGCCGCCCTCTTCCTCGCACTGGGAACGGGCGCGATGCTCCAGGTGATCGTCGAGCTCGTCGGGCTGATCCGGCGGCAGGCCCCGGGGACCATGTTCGCGCCGCTCAACGCCGCGGGCATCGGGGCAGGCCTGCTCATCATGTACGGGACGGCGCTCTTCGTGGTCGTGTGAGGGTGGCTTCGACTGGCGGTGCGACCCAGCGTCTCAGGCCTTCCGCCGGGCTTCGTGAGTATCGCCGATTCGCTGCCGCCGTGAGGCTGGGCCCGCCTACCCGGCCACCGCCTCGATGTCCGTCGCCTCGTAGCCGCCTCTCCGCCGGTCGCGCAGGTACATGACGCCGAAGATCAGCACCAGCACCCCGCACAGCGGCACGACGTAGAGGAAGGAGATCCGGCCGCCATAGTTGTCGGCGGGCCCGAGGATCCCCTGTGCGCGCCCTACCAGCTCCGACTGGACACCCGAGGAGATCACGGCCCGGAGGGCATTCGCCGTCTCCGGGGACGGCAACGTGTCCCGGACCTCGTAGGCCGCGACGACGCCCCGCGCCGCGCCGGCCGCCGTCCGGGCACTCGGAAGCTCGCTCCCGGCCATCTCGGTCGACGCCGTCCGGAGCACCTCGACCGTCTCTTCGGCGGGTAGCCGCTCGGCCGCGTATTCGTCGGCGATCCGGCCCATCTGGGGCGCCGTGATCAGGCCGACCGTGGCCATCCCCACCGTTCCCATGAGCCCCAGGCCGAGCGCCCCGCTCCGCGGCACTCGCTCGGACACGACGCCGAGCATCGTCGGCCAGAAGTAGCAGACGCCCACCGCAAACACGGTCGCGGCCACGAAGGCCATCGGCCCGCTCCCCCACTGGTAGAGGCCGAGCAGCCCGATGCCGGAAAGGATCGAAGAGGCGAGGAGGACGCCTGTCGGCGACAGCCGCTCGACGACGGGCCCGGCCTTGAAGCGGAGCACCGCCATGAGGCCGCTGATCCAGACGAGCACGAGGATCCCCGGCATGCCGCCGGACTCGAGCACGGCGGGAACCCAGCGGTTCGGCCCCAGCTCGACCGACGCGGTCATCGCCATCGCGATCAGCATCACCCACATCAGGGGTGTCGCGAAAGCCGCCTTGAACATCTCGCCCACGCTGACGCCAGCCTGGACGCCCTCGGTCGCCGGGAACGGTCGGCGCAGGAGGAGGACGCCGTAGATCAGCGTGGGAATCAGGATGAGCGCGAGCTTGAGCTGCCACTGCCCGATGCCCGCGGCGTCGAGCGCGTACGCGCCGAGCCCCCCGAGCACGATACCGCCGGGAAACCAGACGTGGAACTGGTTCAGCTTCACCGTCTTGTTCTCGGGATACAGCGTCGCGACGAGCGGATTGCAGGCCGCCTCGACCAGCCCGTTCCCCATCGCGATCACCAGCGCGCCGCCGAAGAGCATCCAGAAGCCGGTGGCGACGATCATCGTCAGCGTGCCGACCAGGTGCCCGAACCACGCGAGCCGCACCAGGAAGCGCATCCCCAGCGTGTCGCAGAGCGGCGCGAAGACGAGCTGCGAGACGGCGAATCCCCAGAGGGCGGCGCCGCCGATCCAGCCGACCTCCTGGTTCGTGAGGACGAAGTCGCGCTTCAGGGCGAGCATCACGGCGCCGACGGTGGCGAAGGCGACCGAAGTGGCGATCAGGGCGAGGCAGGCGCCGACGAAGAGACGGCGCGTCTCGACGGCCTCGCTGCTCGGGATTCCGCTCGCGGGTCCCGGGCCGGCGCCGATCGGGCCGCCCCCCGAACCACCGCGGCCGTCGACGGGACTCACGCCGACACCTCGTCCGGATCGAGTCCCACATGCCGCAGAGCCTCGGGGGGCGGCGGACCCCAGCTCGAGAGCGGTACGTTGCCCACGTAGCCGACGTCCTCCATCCCCTCGCGGGTCGTGTAGAACGCGGTCGTCGTCAGGTCGCGCACCTTGTCGAAGAAGCGCGCGGCCGACTCGAATTCCGGAGCCGCCTCATCCGCCCAGCAGATGTCGTCGCAGATTTCCGTCTGCTGCGCGGCCGTCAGGGTGACGAACCGCTCGCCATCGCCGAAGCGGCGTTTCGACTCGGCATCGAGCCAGACGATGCCGCCGCGGACGAGCACCTTGTCCTTCTGCATCCCCTCGTACGGTGCGCTCACCCATTCGTCGATGAACTCGTGGGCGCCCAGCTCGCTGGCGGCCGGCGAGCGATCGTCGGCCGGGAGGATCAGGTCACAGAGCGCGGCCAGCGTGTCGAGTTCCGGCTCGGTAAGCGACCGCTCCCAGGGCACGACGGGGTCGAGGAGATCGGGATCGAAGCGGGTACCCGCAGCCAGCGGGTTGCTGCCGGCGGCCGAGGGCATGGCCGGATCGGGCTCCGGCGTTTCGCAGGCCGCGAACAGGTGCGGCGCCGCGGCCGCCGCCGCGATCACCTTGAGCGCGGCGCGACGGTCGATGCCGGCCGCCCGGCCCGTCCGGGCCTCATCGATCGCTCCGTCGGGCCGACGCTCTCCGAGTTCGCCGTGCGAGTCCTCGTGTCTCCGTTCGTCGGTCACGTGAACGCTCCCTTCCCCATCTGATCGACGATGTAGTCGCAGGCGCGCCAGGCGATCGCCATGATGCTCAGAGTCGGGTTCTTGTCGGCGTTCGAGACGAAGCAGGCGCCGTCGGTGACGAACAAATTCGGCACGTCCCACGACTGGCAGTACTCGTTCAGCACCGAACTGCTCGGATCGTCGCCCATCATCGCCCCGCCCACCTCGTGGATGATCTGGCCGGGCGCGAGGATCGCGTCCGCGCCGTCCTGGGCCACGTCGCTCGTCACCGTTCCGCCCATCGCCTCGATGATGTCGCGGAAGGTGTGGTGCATGTGGCGCGCCTGGTTCAGCTCGTGGTCCGACCACTCCCAGTGAAACTTCAGCGTCGGGATCCCCCACTGGTCGACGGTGCCGTCCGAGTCGATCTCGCAGTAGCAGTTCTCGTTCGGGATCATCTCGCCCCGCCCGTCAAACCAGAGGAAGGAGCCGTAGTAGCGGCGCGCCTCCTCCTTGAGCCGCTGCCCGT
>CAZOEX010000272.1:0-3316 GCA_964578925.1 uncultured Gemmatimonadota bacterium
GATGTTCGTGATCGAATCCGACGCGACAGTCGTCGCGCCGCTGATTTTCGCGGCGATCCTGGGCTGGTAGGCGGGGCCGTCACGTCGGCGGTGGGCCGTCTCGCTTCTCGATCTCGCCCCGGCTCGTCGTCCCGCCGAGCCGCCCGGGATCATCCGCCCGCCGGGCCAGCGCGAGCGAGCCGGCGGCGGAGCCCGCGCCTGCGACCGCGAAGACGGGACCCAGCAGCAACGCATGGTTCAGCGGGGCCGGCTCGCCGGCAGCGGCAGCGGCTAGGCCGAACAACGCGTACAGCACGAATCCGCCGACGCCACCCCACGCCGCGAACCGGGGGAGCGACAGCTCCTCGAACCGGCGCCGGCCCTCGATCGCTCCGAGAACCGCCGAGAAGATGACGCCGCCGACGAAGCCGAAAGCTCCCCAGAGGAGGGGAAAGGGCACGTCGGCCGCTCCCGGAAAGGCGAGCGCGAGCACCATACCGGCCCCGAACCAGGCGAAAGCCCAGGTCAACCCGAGTCCCACGCCGCCGCGGATGCGTCGGAACCATCCGGTCATTCGATTACTCTCGCCTCACTCGCACCGGGCCGCCACGGCCCGCAGGTGGCTCGAACGGTCCCGAACGGCATCGCGTGCCGCCGTCCGCGCCGCGTTCCAGCTCCGCCAGTCGTCCGGCTCCGCCTCGCTGCCGTCGGAATCGGTCCAGCGCCCGAGCAGTTCGTCCGCGACGCGGCACCGGCCTTTGGCCGGCAATTCGTCGAGTCGGGATACCAGCACCGGTACGGCATCCGCGCCCAGGCCGATCAGGTAGCTCACGTCCGCCGCACGCACGTCCTCGGCCGCCCGATCGAGGTTGGATCGGGCCGCGCGCTCGCCGGGATCGATCGCCACGAGAGCGAACGCCGCCACGATGCCGGCGACCACGGCGGCCGAAGAGAACCGTGACGGCCGCTCGCGTAGCGCGGTCGCGGCGAAGAGGACGAACACCACCGCGAGCCAGGCCATGACGACCGCGGCCGTGATCCGATCGACGGTGAGGCCGAACGCGTCCGTGTAGAGGACCAGGCGCTGAGCCGCGGAAGCGAAGATGACGAGCACGCAGGCGACGAGAACGCCGGCCAGGACGCGGAAGAGTCGGCGAGCGGTGCTGAGGGCGTCTCCCGCTAGCAGCACTCCGATGGTGACGAGGCCGACGACGAGTAGCTCGAAGAACCCCCGCCGCGCATACTCGGCCACGGTCAATCCGGACGTGGCCTCGATCGTCGCTCGACCGCCGAAGAGGTATCCCAGCTGGAGTCCGACGAAGACGAGGAACAGGAGCACGAGGAGCCCGAGCACCGTGCCGGTCTCCTCCGCTCCGAAACGGGGCGGCGTGACGCCGCCGAGCGGCTCCGGCAGCCTCCCCACGCGCAGGCCGGCGAGCAGTCCAGCCGAGATCCACGCGAACGACAGCGTCAGCACCACGTGCGCGATCGCGTCCTCGGACCAGATTGCCGCCAGCCTGGACGCGTAGCGATCGAAGCCCGCGTCCGCCGACGCGAAGAGGCCGCCGAAGAGGAAGAACAGCGGAAGCGCCAGCACCGCGCCGCGGACCACGCCGGCGAGGCGGCGGTGCGATGCTTCTTCCGGGACCTCGACGTCCCGGAGCAGCGGCAGGGCACCCGCCACCGCGCGCCCCGGGACCAAAGCGAGCCCCAGAAAGTGGTCGAAAGGACGCGTCGAGCCCAGCCGGACGTCTCCCGCCCGCAGCAGCACCATCGAGCCGGAGGTCAGCACGACCAGCCACATCGCGAGCGTGGTCCCGGGAAGGTCCCGAAGGACGGCGGCGGCCGAAGCGGCCACCGCCACACCGGTCCAAGCGGCGACGGCGCGGATCCACGGCGCCCGGAGTCTCCGCGCCAGGACGAGAGCCGCGCCGCCCAGCAGAAGCACCCAGATGGCGAGGCCGGGACCGCGGGGACCCGCCCACAGGAGCCGATCGGCCAGGAGGCCGAGCCCGAACGCCATCGCCAGGGCCAGCGCCGCCGTGCCCGAACGTCGCGGGTTGGTACCTGAAGCTCGCGCTTCGGTGCGACGCGCCGCCCTCTCTTCGTCTCGTCCGAGTCCCGTGATTTCCATGGCCCACATACTGGGACCATAGATCCATGTTGTCAAGTACTTTGTATTATAAAGCCACCTGCCGACCCGTTGACCGTTCCGAGAAAAAGTGGCGCAAATGCTCTACCGCCCCGCGGCACTGCGGGATAGTAGCGATTCGAGGGTGCCCTCGAGGCTCGCTACACGCGCCGCCCCTGAATGACCTGAATGAGGATCACGACGACGGCGATGACCAGGAGGATGTGAACGAGTCCCCCCATGGTGTAGGAGGTGACAATCCCCAGAAGCCAGAGCACGAACAGAATGGCTACGATGGTCCAGAGCATTCTTTCTCCTCGCGCCGGTTACAGCGCAGAAACAGTTCTACTACGGCCCGCGGCCGCTCCAGCGGCGAACGGGCACTGCCCCGGGCCGACCGCTCCATGCAGGGCAGGTCTATCGCTCCATCCAAGTGGGGGCCGCTGGGTAAGATAGCAGGACAACCGCACCGGCGCGAAATCTCGTGGGATGGCCGTCGTCCGAGTGACTACTCCGCCCAGACCTCCGCCAGCACACGGTACACGAGCTTCGCGGCGAGGAAGTCGCTTGCGTGGTCTCCCGGCTGGGGCAACAGCTCGACGACGTCGAAGCCGACGAGGCGGCGGCGCGCCACGAGCCGGTGGACGAGCTCGTTCACCTCGTACCACTCCAGACCGCCCGGTTCGGGTGTACCCGTGGCGGGCACGATCGACGGGTCGAACGCGTCGAGGTCGATCGTCAGGTACACGTCCTCCTCGAGCCCGTCGATCGCCCGATCCATCCAGCCCGTGTCTCCGTCCCGGCGAGTCGCGGCGATCTCGTGCGCCCAGACCACCCGTCCCTCGTCGAGCTGCGGCAATTCCGAGGCGTCGATCGCCCGGATCCCGACCTGCACGATCGGGCCGTGCTCCCGCGCACGGGCCATCACGCACGCATGGTTGTACGGCGATCCGTGATACACCTCGCGTGTGTCGGCGTGCGCGTCGATCTGCAGCACCGAGAACGAACGATCGGTTGCCCCAGAGGCCGAGGCGACCGCCTCGACGGCGCCGATCGTCACCGAGTGCTCGCCCCCCAGCACGACCGGCAACGCCCCGCGCTCCAGGACCCCGGCGACCCGCTCCCGAACGAGGCCGGCCAGCTTCTCGGGCGGCCCTTCGCATACGACCGCGGGCGCCGTCTCGATCCCTCGCAGCCAGGGCTCGC
>CAZOEX010000273.1:0-3305 GCA_964578925.1 uncultured Gemmatimonadota bacterium
GTACGCCGCTCGTTTGATCGCGCGGGACGAATCCTTCAGCGAGGAATCGTGGGCGGTGTGGGTCAACGAGGCGCGGGCGGAGCCCGTGCCCGGGGCGCTCGAGTTCGTCCGGGCGGCGCGCGAAGCGGGGGTGGAGGTCTTCTACGTGACGAACCGCCTCGCGAATCTCGAGGAGGCGACGCGCCGGAACCTCCACGCGATGGGGTTCCCGCCGGGAGATGCGGAGGACGTGTACCTGCTGAAGAACGAGCGGGAGGGCTGGGGGTCGGACAAGACGTCCCGGCGCGCATGGGTAGCGGAGCGTTACCGTGTCTTGATGCTGGGCGGGGACGACCTGAACGACTTCGCGACGGGTGCCAGAGGCTCCGGCGTCGAAGCGCGAGCCGATCTGGTCGAGCGCCATGCCGAGATGTGGGGGAGCCGCTGGTTCGTCCTGGCGAACCCGACGTACGGGTCCTGGGTCACCCCCCTGCTCGAGGGGCTGGAGTCGCCGACACCGGGGGACGTCGTCAGGCGGAAGCTGGAGCGGCTGGATCCGGACTACCCGGCATCGGAGTCACCGGGCGATTGACGCGGTTCAGGTGGACGCCGGACCGAACTCCGTGAACCGGTAGATGACCACGCCGGTGTTCGGTGCGTTGTCCACATCGACGTATCCCGCCTTCACGAGACCGCGCAGCGTCTCTTCGACCTCCTCGAAGCCGGCCCCCGTCGCCGCCACGCCCTCCGTCACGGAGATCGCGCCCCCGCGGACCATGGCGGCCTCGAGGAGGCGAAGGCGGAGTGGCTTCGGCGACTTCTCGACCGTCCCCTGCGCTCCTTGCTGGCCGGAGCTCTCGCGCTGCATGAGGAGTTGGTGGGCGGCCCGCGGGTGGAGCGCGTAGCCTTCGCGGATGTTCGCGTCGGCCACTAGCTTCCGCATCCGGATGAGGTCGACGAACTGGCCGATGCCGAATAGCCCGAAGGTGAGAAGATAGAGGATGCCGGTGCCGTACTTGCCGAGATAGATCCTGTGAAGGCCGAAGAGGCCGAGGAGGCAGGTACACCACAGCCCGTAGCCTATGCCTTCCCGGTATCCGTCTTCGTACGTGTGGCCGGGTTCGTTCATCCGATCTCCGCGCGGACTTCCAGATCAGGGACCCTGCAGTAGGGCAGTGCCGTTCGCAGCATACTACGCCAGCGGGCGCCCGCGAGTTTCGCCCCGCCTCGTTCGTCCCTCTGGCGGCCAATCACGTGGCTGCCCGGAAGAGCATGATGTCGCCGTCGGCCACCACGTAGTCCTTGCCTTCGAGTCGGACCCGGCCCAACTCCCATGCCTTCTTCATCGAGCCGACCTCGGAGAACTCCTCGAATCCGATCGTCTCCGCGCGGATGAATCCGCGTTCGAAGTCGGAGTGCACCGTGCCGGCCGCCTGGGGCGCCGTGGCGCCCGCCGGAACCGTCCAGGCCCGGACTTCCTTGTCGCCGACCGTGAAGAAGGTGTTGAGTCCGAGCAGCCGATACCCGGCGCGTATGAGCCGGCTAATTCCGCTCTCCTCGAGCCCGTGTGCCGCCAGGTACTCCGCCCGGTCCTCGGCATCCAGGGCGAGCAGGTCCGCTTCGAGACGGGCACTCAGCACGACGACCTCGGCCTCCGGGTCGTGTGCGGCGACCGAAGCCTCGAGCTTCTTCGCCCGCTCCGAGCCGCCGCCGGCCTCGTCCTCGGCCACGTTCGCGACGTACATCACGGGCTTTCGAGTGAGCAGGTTCAGTGAGCGCACGAGGCGCTCCTCTTCGGGTCCCAACTCCACGTGCCGGGCCGGCGTACCCTCGGACAGCGCACCGCGGAGCCGACGCAGAGCCCCGGCCATGATCGTCCCTTCCTTCTCTCCGGTTCGCTCCCGGCGCTCCGCCTTGTCCAGCGCGCGTTCCACCAGGTCGAGGTCGGAGAGGGTCAGCTCTAGCTCGATGACGTCACGACTTCGCTCCGGATGATCGGGATCGCTCGTCGCCACGATGGCGGGATCGTCGAAGCAACGAACGACATGGCAGATGGCGTCCACCTCGCGGATGTGCTGGAGGAACTTGTTGCCCAGACCCTCCCCCTTCGACGCACCGGCCACCAGCCCTGCGATGTCGACGAACTCGACCACGTTGGGCACGACCGCAGGCGGCTGGACGAGCTCCGCGATACGGTGCAGACGTGGATCGGGAACCTCCACGACGCCGACGTTGGGATCGATGGTACAGAAGGGGTAGTTCTCCGCCGGTACGGCGACTTCCGTCAGTGCCTGGAAGAGGGTCGACTTACCCACGTTGGGCAGTCCGACGATTCCGATGGCGAGTTTGGACATGATATATCGAGTAGCATCTTCTGATTGTGGTAAGCTCGGGCACTCCCGCGGGGGTAGGGTCCGCCGGACGCGTCGCGGCGAACATACAGTACGGGGCCGCGATTCGGTACCATGTACCGCCCGATCGGCACGGCACCCGTCTTGTGGCACGGATCGCAGCCACTACATTGGCATCCCCTTGCGATCGGACCAGGTAGCTCGGGAATCGTGGTGGGCGTAGCTCAGTTTGGTTAGAGCGCCAGGTTGTGGCCCTGGAGGTCGCGGGTTCAAATCCCGTCGCTCACCCTGATGGTGGCCCCGCATTCGAGTACGGCGGGATTTGAAGCACGATCGTGGAGGTCGCGGGTATCTTCGCGCTCCGCGCTCAGGGTCTCGCGTCGCTCGACCGCAAATCCCGTCGCTCACCCTGATGGTGGCCCTCTTGCATTCGTCCATGCGAGCCGTATATTCGTCGGCCCGCTGGACCCGAAAGGGAACCGAAAGAGGGGTTCCCGCGTTGCAGAAACCGGAGCGGGTTGACACCTCGGAATTCAGCGACTATGTTGTTCGTTCTCCGCGGCAAACGGTGCGCGGACCAGATATTTGATAAAACAGTGTGAGTGACGTGTGGGCCTCGTGCACGGGCATCACTTCCTGTGCGATGACGAGGAACGAAAGTGAATTTTCCGAACGCAAACTACTCGACCATTGAGAGTCGAGGGCGAGCGTTCTAGAGCCAAATACGGTACCGGCGGTCCTGCCGTTCGGTTATCCGAGACGCTCTGAGTTGTAAGAAGCAAAAACTTGGAGAGTTTGATCCTGGCTCAGGACGAACGCTGGCGGCGTGCCTAACACATGCAAGTCGTGCGAGAACGGTCCTTCGGGACCCAGTACAGCGGCGAACGGGTGAGTAACACGTGAGCGACCTCCCCGGAGGAGGGGGACAACCCAGGGAAACCTGGGCTAATACCGCGTATTGCGCCGGCTTAGAAG
>CAZOEX010000274.1:0-3274 GCA_964578925.1 uncultured Gemmatimonadota bacterium
GGCGACGTGGTCGTGACTCGTTTGACCGAGACGAACGTTTTCACCCGGAGACTCGGAATCAGCGGGTGGCTCGTCGACGCACGGTTTCGGGTTCGAGACGGCCGGATCACGGAGGAGGTCGTGAGCGAGATCACCGGAGACGACCCGCCATTCGATCAGCGATTCGCACGAGCGCTGGAGCCGGTGCGACGATGGGCGGCGAACGCCCGCCCGGACATGGCTGATTCGATCTTCACCGGTGACGGCATCGCCAGATACGACGCTCCCACGGCGAGGCGTCTGCGCGATCTCGTCGATGCCTACTGCCGGCAAGCGAGTCCTCCGGAAACCCCGTGCGGTGGACAAGAATGACTTCCAAGCGTGCCCGATCGACCCTGATGCAGATGCGGGGCGAGAGCGCTCCGGACGGCTTCCGCCGACCCCAGCAGGAGCGGAGCCGGCGGACCCTGAGACGGATTGCCGACGCGACGGAGACGCTGCTGGAGCGGCACGGCCCGGCCGGCGTGACCATCCAGGACGTCATCGCCACGGCGGGCACGTCGGTGGGCTCCTTCTACGCGAGGTTCGACAGCAAGGAGGCCGCCGTCGCCTACGTCCAGGATTGCCACTGGGCCGAGGCGCGGGCGACGTGGGCCGGGTTTCTCGACCCGGATCGCTGGAGGAACATGCCGGCCGGGCACGTGATCGCGGAAGTCGTCCGCCGGTACGTTCGGGTCGTGCTGGCCGACCGCCGGCTCGTGCGGGCCTTCCTGCGCGAGATCCTGGAGCACGAGAACGGGGTGCGACTCGACTGGATCCGCTCCATGGACGACGAAGTGGCCGGGCTGATGGGTCGCCTGATCGAAGAGCGATCGGAGGAGCTGCAGCATCCCGATCCCGGCGAAGCGGCGGAGCAGGGGTTCCGGGTCGTGCTGTCCGCCGTGCGGGATTACGTGCTGTTCGGGGATTCGGGATCGGAGGACGGCGCGCGGGCGCGCGAGCGCCGCTTGATTCTCGACCTGACGGTCATGTATGGCGGCCTGCTCGGCGTGTCCGACCGGCCCGCCACCTATCGGCAACTGCTGGCGTTGTGCCGTGCCGGACACATCTGATCTCCTCGGACGCCTGACCTTCGACGGGCAGTCAAATCGATGAGAGAACGAGATCG
Source organism: uncultured Gemmatimonadota bacterium (assembly GCA_964578925.1). Classification (GTDB taxonomy): domain Bacteria; phylum Gemmatimonadota; class Gemmatimonadetes; order Palauibacterales; family Palauibacteraceae; genus JARFPW01. Next base: position 1,148 of record CAZOEX010000274.1, read on the forward strand.
GACACGCCTGGATACGTCCTCCGCGCTGCCGGAGGCCGTGGGCCGGACCGTGGCACGACAGGTGGAGCCCGGCGGGTTTCGTCTGATGGCGACGAGGTACGTCCAGGGGGCGCGCATGCCGGCCCACGAGCACGAGCGGCCCAGCCTCTGCCTGCTCCTCCACGGTCGCTGTCGCGAGAGGAGGGACGGTGCCGAGCGAGAGCTCGTGGGCCCGAGCCTGACTTTGAACCTCCCGTCCACCGGGCACGAATTCCATGTCGTGGAAGGTGCAGCACGGTGTTTCGCCGTCGAAGCATCCATGGGGTGGCTGTCGGACTTCGCGCAGGCCGCCGAGGTTTCGCCCAGGCCCGTCCTCGATTCCGGCGAACCCGGCTCGCTCTCCTTCACGCTCGGCCTGTACGAAGAGCTCCTCCGGCCCGACGACCTCTCCGCCACGGTCGTCGAAGAACAACTCGTGGCTGCCCTCGAGGGACTGCTCGGAACGGAGGGCCGGGGCGGTGGACGTCCACCGAGTTGGCTCCGACGCGCCCGCGAGATCCTCGACGATGAGGCACCCAGCGCTCCCGGCCTGTCGGAGCTCGCCGAGCTGGTCGGCGTTCACCGGGTCCACCTGGCCCAGAGCTTCCGCCGCTTCTACGGATCATCCGTCGGGGAGTACGCGCGGATGCTGCGACTGCGGCGTGCCCAACGGGAGATCGCCAACAGCGTGCGTCCGTTGGGCGAGATCGCCCTTCGGGCCGGCTTCTACGACCAGAGCCACCTGAACCGGCGATTCCGTCGGGCCATGGGGATGACCCCCGGACGGTTCAGGTGCCTCGCCGGGCGTGGATGAGCGGCCACCCTCCATCGTCCGTGCTCCCCCTACGTCCGTACAATCGCGGCGAGTCGCCGACACCCAGTTTCCCTCGAGAGCGAAGCACTCGGGCTGTACCACAGCCACGCACTCGAGAGGAGAGACATGCGCTATCGTACACTCGGTCGCTCCGGGCTCAGGGTTTCGGAACTCTGCCTCGGAACCATGACTTTCGGCGAGGACTGGGGCTGGGGAGCGTCGAAGTCCGTGAGTCGGGAGATCTTCGACGCGTTCGTCGAGGCGGGCGGCAACTTCATCGACACGGCGAACAGCTACACTGGCGGCACGAGCGAGCGGTTCGTCGGCGAGTTCATCGCGTCGGATCGCGATCGGTTCGTCGTCGGGACGAAGTACACGCAGGCGGAAGCGTGGGAAGATCCCAACGGCAGCGGCAATCACCGGAAGAACTTGGTGCGATCGCTGGAAGCGAGTTTGCGACGACTGGACACGGAGTACGTGGATGTCCTCTGGCTGCATGCCTGGGACTTCCTCACGCCGATCGATGAAGTGCTTCGGGCGCTCGACGACCTCGTGTCGGCCGGGAAGGTGCTCTACCTCGGCATCTCAGACACGCCGGCCTGGATCGTGGCGCGTTCCAACACGCTTGCCGAGCTTCGAGGCTGGACGTCGTTCGTCGGACTCCAGGTGGAGTACAGCCTCGCGGAGCGGACGGTCGAACGGGAGCTGCTGCCCATGGCCGATGAGCTGGGTCTCGGCGTGACCGCCTGGGCACCGCTGGCCGCCGGCCTGCTCACGGGCAAGTACTCCCGTGGTTCCGTGGAAGAGACGGATGCGGACTCCGCCCAAGCGAGAGGCAGGCTCGACGAAGCGGATCTCTACGCGGGGTCACTGACCGAGCGGAATCTCAGAATCGCCCGGACCGTGGACGAGATCGCCGACGAGCTGGGCACGCCGTCGGCGACCGTCGCCCTCGCGTGGCTACTGCGGCGCGACGAGCCGAGGATCCCGATCGTCGGCGCGAGGCGCCCCGATCAATTGGGGGAAAGCCTCGGTGCCCCGGCCGTCGCGTTGACCGAGGAACAGCTGGGGACCCTCGACGATGTGAGCCGTCCGGATCTCGGATTCCCGCACGACTTCCTCCGGTCGGATCCCGTGCGGCATATGGTATACGGCGGCACGTACGAGTCGATCGAAACCTGAACGCCGGGACTACCGGGAGGGGAGCAGAACGGATGGAAGGGTTGTCACGGGCGGTGGAAGCCGCCGCCACAGCCGCCGACCGTGCTCGCGCGGAGATCCTGCCGCGCTTTCGC
>CAZOEX010000275.1:0-3270 GCA_964578925.1 uncultured Gemmatimonadota bacterium
GTGCGGCCGATCCGGTGCGTGTACGCCTCGGGCGTATTGGGGACGTCGTAGTTGATGACGTGGGATACGTCGTTCACGTCGATGCCGCGGGCGGCGATGTCGGTCGCGACCATCACGTCGTAGCGGCCCTGCCGGAAGCCGCCCATGGCGCGGTCACGCGCGTTCTGTGACATGTTCCCCTGCAGGCCGACCGCACGGTGGCCCGCCGCGCTGAGCTGCTTCGCCAGGCGCTTCGCCCGCCGCTTCGTCCGGGTGAACACGATCGCCGAGTCGCAATCGGCGGCTCGCAGCATCTGCTCGAGCAGCGCCCGCTTCTGCTTCTCGGTCACCATGTAGAGGCCGTGATCCACGAGCTCGGCGGGCGCGGCGTCGGCCAGCTCCACCACGTGCGGATCGCTCAGCAGATCGTCGGCCAGCCGGCGGATGTCCTTCGGCATCGTGGCCGAGAACAGCAGGTTCTGGCGTCGCCGCGGCAGCGCGCGGATGACCCGGCGGATGTCGGGCAGGAAGCCCATGTCGAACATGTGGTCGGCTTCGTCGAGCACGAAGGTCTCGACATCGCCAAGGCGCAGCTCTCCCTGCTGCAGGAGGTCGAGGACCCGCCCCGGACAGCCGACGACGACGTCGACGCCCCGGCGCAGCGCCTTGATCTGTCCCTGCGCGGACACGCCGCCGTAAATGGTGAGCATGCGCAGCCGGGTGAACTTCGACAGCGTGCGGATCTCCGCGGCGATCTGGTTCGCCAGCTCCCGCGTCGGCGCGAGGACGAGCGCCCGCGGGTTCCGCCCCGACCCATTCGACAGGCGGCTCAGCAGGGGCAGCGCGAAGGCCGCCGTCTTGCCGGTCCCGGTCTGGGCGAGGCCCAGGACATCGCGTCCGGCGAGACCGGCCGGGATCGCCTGAAGCTGGATCGGCCACGGCTCGTCGAAGCCCGCGGCCTCGGTGCCGCGGACGAGGGATTCGGGGAGGTCGAAGCGGGCAAAGCCCGACCGACCGTTGGAGTGCAGCGAGGGGCGCGAGCCCCGGGATTTCTTTCTGGACATTCTGTCTGATTCTTTCGCAGTACTCGTGCAGGCGTCGCCTGTACGGCACGGCCGTACGTTTCGATGACCCACACAACAGCGGGGGGCGGTACGTAAGAGAATTCGGAGGGCGCGACTTCGGGAAGGAACGGCCGAGGTCCTGTTGTTCGCCGTCGTCGAGTTGACCTCGACGGGACGGAGTATACACCCCCGGATCACCCCGGGCCAGTCTGGAAGAACTGATCGATCAGGATCGGGTTCCCGTCGGGATCCTCGAAGTGATGTGCGCCGCGCCCTCGGAGTCCTCGTCCGCCGTCTCGATCAGTGCACCACGATCAGCCCGGTTTCGTGCGGCAAGCTACGCCGGCCGGCGGCGTCCGTCACGGTGATGCGCGCCGTGTAGGCGCCGGCCGGAGAGTCATCCAGTTCGAGCCGGAGGAGCCGCCGGACCGCCTCCCCGCTCGAAGCCGGTGCTCCGCCACGGTACGACAGGGTGAACGGCTCTCCGTCCTTCTCGGGCTCCATCCGGATCTCGAGCTCGTAGTCGCCCTCCGGCGAGAGTCCGTAGGCCTCGAAGTAGAGCCAGGCGCGCCCCGCCGGATCCGTCCGATGCACCGGCGTGATCTCCAGTGCGACATCGGACCCGAGGACCGTCGTCCCGCCGCTGTCTGCCGCGAAGGCGACGTCCGAAAGCTGCGGGACGTTCCCGGTGAAGTTCCGCACCCGCAGCGAGTCGCTGCGCCAGTTTCCCACCGGGCGCTCGCGGTCGTCGTTCATGTCTCGGACGACGAGCGTGTGGTCGTAGGGGCCGGGCGGGACGCCGAGGGAGAGCCGGATCGGGACGCCGGCCTCTTCGCCGAGCTCCGCCGGCGAACGCAGCGAGAAGGTCGCCTCGCGCCGGCGCAGCGCTCCGTCCTCGCCGACGAGGCTGAAGGTCGCCTCGACTGCGTACTGGAAGCCTCCGGCAACCGGCTCGCCCCTCAACGGTCCTCCCTGCACGATCCCGTTCAGCCAGACCCGCGTCCGGTTGCCCGCCTCCGTCCGGAACTGTAGCACTTCGTGGATGACGGGTACCTCCGCCCGGACGGTCGGACGGTCGGGAATGCCGGACAGCGTCCGCTCGGCGACCTCGAAGTTGCCCTTTCGCTCCTCGGCGAGCTCTCCCTGCAGCCCGAGCGCATCGACACTCAGGCTCCGCAGTCCCTCCATTTCCGCGCCTTCCGTCGGCGCGCTCGAGGCGATCCGTTGCGACAGCGTCCCGTAGACCGGGTCCAGGCCGGCGCGTGACATGTACAGGTCCGGGGCCACGAGCCAGGCGATCTGACTCATGGGAGCATGGCGGCGACCCATCGCGGGACTCAGAACGCCGGTCTCGCCCTGCGCGCCGAGCGCCACCGACGGATCACCGCAGCGGTAGACGTCGGCGAGATTCTCGAGCAGCCACCAGTTGGCGGTGCCCTCGAGCGACGAAAAATGAAAGAGACGCGTGCCCGCGGGATCGTCGTACGCCCAGCTCTCGTTCGGATGGTAGCAGGCCGGACTGATCTGGAAACTGCCTGCCACGAGCGTGCGATTCGGCCCCTGGGTCCCCCCGAATCTCGCCGTTCGATCTGGCGCACCGAGTCGCACGTACACGAGCCCGCGATCGTCGAGACCGGCCTCTTCGGGCCGGCCGATCTGGTCGGAAAGAAGACGGGTGCGCGGCCCGAGCCGCATGTGCTCGGGATCGAGCGAGTAGCGCTCGCGAGCGTACCGAAGTCGTTCGTAGTGGAGGGCCAGACGCTCCGCCACGGTCTGGCCCGTGCGGGCGGCGCGTCTCGACCAGCCGCGGCGCAGGACGGCGCATGCGGCGTCGTTGCCGCGGGCGGCTGGCAGCGAGTCGGCGACCGCCCGGGCGTCGGCCTCGGCCGGCGTCGCCACGGCGGCGAAGTCGCGCCAGTACTCGGCCAGGGTCTCCGGGGTCGCTGCCCGGCAACCTCTCCAGTACGCTTCGGCGCCGGCCACGGCGCGCCCATCGGCGAAGGCCGCCCGCGCCGTCTCGAGGGACGGGAGGCCCGGCGGCGCCGAGTCCGGCTCAACCGACTCTTGGCCTGCCAGGGGCACAGCGGCGACCAGGAGCCCGATGAGGGTCGGGCTCGAAATCACGACCCCTCGTCGCATGCAGCTCATCGAGACCATGATCGGGAAACTTGGGACGTCGAGCCTACCATAGAAAGAAAGCCCCGACCTCACGGCCGGGGCTCTCGTT
>CAZOEX010000276.1:0-3255 GCA_964578925.1 uncultured Gemmatimonadota bacterium
TGGTCCGATCCGGCGTTTTGACTCCGTTCGGTTCGCCGGCTACGTTCCGCCCGGCGAGAGTGCTCGGAGTCCCCGAGCATGTTTCCCGGCAAGACCTTACAGTGCCTGCCGTGGCGGAGGCCTCAGGTTACCGGCGATCCCGGTTCATCGCAAGGCGAACGTGCCCGCTCATCCAATCCCTTCAGACCTGCAGGAAGCGCGCGGCCTCGTGGAGCGCGCAGACGGCGTACGCGTGCTCGTGATCGGCGACGCGATGCTGGACCGCTACGTCGAGGGCACGGTCGAACGGATCAGCCCGGAGGCCCCGGTCCCGGTGGTGCAGGTGACCCGGGATCGCACGGCGCTGGGCGGCGCCGCGAACGTCGCCGCGGGGGTGGTGGCGCTGGGCGCCGACTGTCGCATCGTCGCGGCCGCCGGAGACGACGAGGCGGGGAAGCTCCTCGAAGGCAACCTCCTCGAGGCGGGGATTCCGGTGGACGGGCTCGTGACGACCCCGGGGCGCCCGACGACCCGCAAGACGCGGATCCTGGGAGGGCGGCAGCAGATGCTCCGCGTGGACCGGGAATCCACCGAGCCACTGGATCCGGAGGTGACGGCCGGACTTCTGCATGCCGTGAAGGCGGTGGCCGGCGAGGTCGACGTGATCGTCTTCCAGGACTACGACAAGGGAACGATCACGCCGGAGCTCGCGCGCCGCGTTCTCGACCTGGCCGTGGAGCTCGGCGTGCGCACCGTGGTCGACCCGAAGCTGCGTCACTTCTTCGACTATTCCGGCTGCTACCTCTTCAAGCCGAATCGCCGGGAGCTCGCCGCCGCGCTCGGGGTGGAGGAGGCGGGCCTCGCGGAGATGGATCTCGCGGCCGTTCTCGAGCGGCTGGGAGCTCGGAACCTGCTCGTCACCCTCGGGAGCGACGGGATGCTCCTGGTGGGGAGCGACGTGGACGGACTCGAGCGCATACCTTCCAGGGCGCGGGAAGTTTTCGACGTGACGGGGGCCGGAGACACGGTGCTGGCGACGTCCGCCGTCATGCTGGGCGCGGGCGCCTCGCCCGTGGCCGCGGCCCGAATCGCGACCGTGGCGGCGGGCCTCGAGGTGAGCCATGCGGGCGCCGTGCCGATCACCAGGGAAGAGCTGCTGGCCGAGATCGAGACCCTGGCGCGCCTCGAATGACGGACGCGCCGGCTCGCCGGACGATCGTACCGAGACATCGAATTCGAACAGGAAGACCGAAAGATGCCGACCGATATCGAAATCGCACAGCAGGCGACCCTCCGGCCGATTCGCGACGTGGCGGCCGAGATCGGCCTCTCGGACGACGACCTCCGGCCCTACGGGCACCACGTGGCCAAGATCCGGCCCCGCGCGTTGACGGGCCGAGAACCCGACGGCCGGGTGGTCCTCGTCACGGGTATGACACCGACCCCGGCGGGCGAAGGCAAGTCGACGGTGTCGGTCGGTCTCGCGCAGGCGCTCCGCCGGCTCGAGAAGAAGACGATGCTCTGCCTTCGGGAGCCGTCGCTCGGACCGGTGTTCGGCATCAAGGGGGGCGCCGCCGGCGGTGGCTACTCCCAGGTGTTGCCGATGGACGAGATCAACCTCCACTTCACGGGCGATCTCCATGCGATCACCGCCGCGCACGGCCTCCTCTCGGCCTGCCTCGACAACAACTTGCACCGCGGCAACTCCCTCGGCATCGACTCGCGCCGCATCAACTGGAAGCGTGCCGTCGACATGAACGACCGGGCGCTCCGTTCGGGCGTGATCGGCCTCGGCGGGCCCACCGGGAGCATGCCGCGCGAGGAGGGGTGGTTGATCACCGCGGCCTCGGAGATCATGGCGATCTTCTGCCTCGCGCTCGATCTGGAGGACTTCGAGGAGCGGGTGAAGCGAATCGTCATCGGGAACCGTCCCGACGGTTCGATGGTCCGGGCCGGTGAGCTCGGCGTGGAGGGAGCCCTCACCCTCCTGATGAAGGACGCCCTGGCGCCGAACCTCGTGCAGACGATCGAGGGGGGACCGGCGCTGATCCACGGCGGACCGTTCGCCAACATCGCCCACGGGTGCAACTCGCTCATCGCCACCCGCGCGGGGATGGCGCTGGGCGACGTGGTGATCACCGAGGCGGGCTTCGGCTCCGATCTCGGCGCGGAGAAGTTCTTCGACATCAAGTGCCGGATGGGAGGGCTCGAACCCGAGGCGGCCGTCATCGTCGCCACGATTCGCGCGATGAAGCACCACGAGGAGAAGGTGGGGGACGGGTCGGGTCCCTCGGGGCTCGAAGCCGGGCTGGAGAACCTGCGCGGACACGTCGACAACGTGCGCCAGTTCGGAGTCACGCCGATCGTCGCGGTGAACCAGTTCACCGACGACACGAAGGAGGAGATCGCCGCCGTGGTCTCCGCCTGCGAGGAGTGGGGGGTCCGCGTCGCGCCCTGCGACATCTGGGCGAAGGGCGGAGAGGGCGGCATCGAGCTGGCCGAGACCGTGCTGGAGGCGATCGATGCCGGTGAATCGGCCTACCAGCCGGTCTACGGACTCGATACGACGATCGAGGAGAAGCTCGAGGCGATCGTGCGGAACGTCTACGGCGGCGACGGGGTCGTACTCACTCCGGAAGCCCGCAAGATGGCGGATCAACTCGTCGAGAACGGCCTCGGCGACCTGCCCGTGTGTGTCGCGAAGACGCAGTACTCGTTCAGCGACGATCCGTCGAAGGCGGGACGTCCGAGCGGCTTCGAGATCACGGTGCGGGAGCTCCGGGTCTCGGCCGGCGCCGGCTTCATCGTCGCGCTGACCGGTGATGTGATGGTGATGCCCGGACTGCCGGCGACGCCGGCCGCCGAGGCGATGAAAGTGCACGCGGACGGAACGATCGAGGGACTCTTCTGATGACCGATACCACGAAGCGAGCGATCCAAACGGCCGACGCCCCCGCGGCGATCGGTCCCTACTCGCAGGCCGTGTCGGCGGGCGGATGGCTTCACTCGGCCGGCCAGATCGGCCTCGTGCCGGGAACGGGCGACCTCGTCGGCCCCGGTGTGGCCGAGCAAGCCGAACAGGTGTTCCGCAACCTGGAAGCGGTGCTGGCCGAGGCCGGGGCGAGCTTCGATGACGTGGTGAAGACCACGGTCTACCTGGCCGACATGGACGAGTTCGGCACGGTCAACGAAATCTACGCCCGCCATTTCGATGAGCCCTTTCCGGGGCGTTCGACCGTCGCCGTGAAGACGCTGCCGAAGGGGGCTCGGGTCGAG
>CAZOEX010000277.1:0-3215 GCA_964578925.1 uncultured Gemmatimonadota bacterium
CCGGCGCCACCGAAGACCGATCACCCGCGCCCCTTCGGGCCGTCATCGACACGACACCCGCGTGGAAGCCCGTCGTCGAGGGGCTGGCCAATCTCACGCCGGGCGGTCGCCTCGTCATCAACGCCATCCGCAAGGAGGCCGACGACCAGGACTACCTGCAGGAGCTGGTGTACCACGAGCATCTCTGGATGGAGCGCGAGATGAAGTCGGTAGCCAACATCACCGGCCGCGACATCGAGGAGTTCCTGCCGATCGCCGCCGAGGTGCCGATCGAGCCGACGGTGGAGACGGTTCCGCTCGAAGAGGCGAATCGAGCGCTGCGGGAACTGCGGGCGGGTGGAACTCGCGGCGCGAAGGTGCTCGACATCTGAGCGATGCGCGCCGGGCGGCGGAGACTCGGATTCTTCAGCGGAAGGACACCGAGAATCCGGTCCGCAACACGTAGTCGTTCGGCTCGACGTCGCCGGGGGGACGGCTGTCGTGCCGCCACTCGTTCTGCACCGTGAGGTCGAGGTTCTCGGTGAGGGAGATGCGGAGCGACAGGTCGACCAGGGCCCGCAGGTCGCCGAAGTCCGAGAAGTCCGGCTGGATGTAGGAGACGCCGATGAGCCGGACGGACTCGGTCAGCGGACGCGTGAAGACGACCAGGTTGGCCATCCGCCAGACCCGCGCCTCCACCGGATGCGTGCCGATGTCCTCGTCGGGATCCAGGTCCTCGCTCTCGAACATCGCGCCGGTGCCGACGTCCAGCGTGGTCGTCCCGTCCAGCACGCGGTACCGGATCCCGCTGCCGAGCAGAAAGCGGCGCTTCAGCAGGCTGGCGAGGCGGGCCTGGATCTGCACGAAGTGGAAGGTCTTCCACCGATCGGTGAGCCGGCGGTTGAAGCGGACGTGCAGATATCGGTCGCTCTCGACGTCCTCGCCGTCCTCGGACAGGAAATCGAGCCCTCCGAAGAGTCGAAGCCAATCCCCCGTCCAACGGTAGCCGACGACCACACCGGCGTCGACGTCGACGTTCTCCGTGTTCCCCCTGGCCAGGCTGGCCGATCCTCCGACGCCCCAGTGCCAGCCCTCGACGTCGCTCGGCTGCTCGCGCTCCACGTTGAGGATCGTCTGCGCGGCCGCCGGGGCCTCGAAAGCCAGCAGGATGGAGACCGCCACGGGGAGCGTCCAGACCGCCCGGCGGGTCGGCTTCCGGCACGGGAATCTCATCATGCCGTCAAAACTCGGCTCTCCGCCGAACGATCGCCAGGGCGCACAGCGAGTTCAAAATGGGCGGGAAAGGGCCGTTCCCCCTATATTTCTACCGGTTGTTGTTTGCTCATCCGCATCACGGAGGCACTCATGGCGGACATCAAGATCAAGGAAGGCTCACTCGAACTCTGGTACAACAACCAGAAGAAAGTGGATGACCCCAAGGGTCACAAGCCGGGGCAAGCGGTCCACCTTCGGTTCTACGACGCGAACGATGCGAATATCGCAAACTACGTGTTCGTCAAAGGCCAGTTGATCGGCGCCGTGAAGCAGCAACTCGACAAGGCCGAAAGGAAGTTGCTGGAGCTACCGGTGCCTCTACCGTAGCCCGTAGACGGATCCCTGTCCGTCGGGGATCGGTCAGCCTTGACTGCTCGGGCGGATCTATCGCTTTGGTTTTGCCCCCCTTCGCTTCCCAGGAGGGTGTATGGCCGACTTGCTGGAGCGTCTCACTGCGATTCTGGCGGATCGATATGCCATCGAGCAGGAAATCGGACGCGGGGGCATGGCCGTCGTGTTTCGGGCGACGGATCTGCGTCATCATCGCAAGGTGGCGATCAAGGTCCTTCGCCCGGAGCTGTCGGCGGCCGTTGGCGCTGACCGATTCCTGCAGGAGATCGAGGTCGTAGCCGGACTGACTCATCCTCACATCCTTCCGCTGTTCGACTCGGGCGAAGCGGATGGCCTGCTCTATTACATCATGCCGTATGTCGAAGGCGAGAGCCTGCGACAGAGGCTGGACCGCGTTGAGCGGCTGCCCGTGGACGAGGCGATCTGGATCGCGAAGGAAGTGGCCAACGCGCTCGACCATGCTCATCGTCACGGCCTCGTACACCGAGACGTCAAGCCCGGGAACATTCTCCTCACCGACGGACACGCGTTCGTCACCGACTTCGGGATCGCCCGTGCCCTCAACGCGGCTGGCGGTGACGGACTGACACGCACCGGCCTCGTGGTCGGAACTCCCGCCTACATGAGTCCGGAGCAGGCCAGCGGGGACGGAGACGTGGATGCACGGGGTGATCAGTACGCCCTCGGTTGCGTACTTCACGAAATGCTGGCCGGCAGGGCACCGTTCGTCGGTTCGACGCCGCAAGCGATAATCGCACGGCACATGACCCAGGAGCCGCCGCCGATCAGGCAGGCTCGCGACGAGGTTCCGCCGAGCGTCGAAAAGGCGCTGACGCGTGCTCTTGCCAAGGAACCCGAAGCCCGCTTCCCGAGTTGCGAGGAGTTCGCACTCGCTCTGGCGCCGGCGGGCGGATTGTCGCGCCGGGCCGGATCGATCATTCGCCGCTTGCGATACGCAGGTCGCGCGCGGCTCCTGGGGAGACCCGTCCTCGCCGCCATCGTCGGGGCGATCGTCCTTTTCACCGTGGGGGTCGTCACCTGGTTCGTGTTCGGGCTCGCACGACCGGGGGACGGGGAGTCGATATCGACCGCCGCCGGTGATCCGGCGTCATCGGCGACACGGGTAGGGATCCTGTACTTCGAGGACCTGAGCACCGACGGATCGCTGGCGGCCTACGCGGCCGGCTTCACCAAGGGGCTCATCCGGCGCCTGAGCGCGGTGGAGGGCCTGGCGACGCCTTCCTACACCGCCGTGCGGAGATTTCGGGGAACCACCATCGGCCCGGACAGCCTCGCGTCGGCACTCTCGGTCGACTTTCTCGCCGAGGGAGCGGTCCTGCCGACACCGGATGGTCTCCAGGTCGAAGTGGACATCGTCGATCCCGTGACTGCAGGGCACGTGAGCTTCATCCGGCAACGGGCGACGCTCGCCCACCTCACGGAGTTGCTCGAGACCGTGACCGACAGCCTGGCTCTCGCGCTTCGCCCCGAACTCGGTCAGCAAGTGCGGCTTCGGGAGCTTCGCATGGAGACGAGTAGCGACCGGGCGCTGGACCTCGTATGGCGCGCGGAGGAGCTGGCCAGCCGGAGCGACCGGCTCATCGAGCTCG
>CAZOEX010000278.1:0-3199 GCA_964578925.1 uncultured Gemmatimonadota bacterium
ACCTAATCTGTGCGATTTCGTGGGTATCAAAAAAGCACCCGCTGGGTTAAGTTGGTGGTGTATCGGCAGATACCATCACCAGCGGCTCGCGCCGCACTCAACCCAACGGGTACAGGCTCAAGATGGCTTCTCGGACGTCCTCGGGCAACCGCTCTCGGCCGGTCTCGGCTCCGATCGCGAAGGTCGAACAGACTTCGGACACGCTCACGAGCCGGGGTGGGCTGACGCTCTTCAGCCGGTACCTGCGGGGGATCGGGATCTACCGGCACCTGGAGCGGCTGTTCGGGCCGCTGAAGAAGAGCGCCAAGGGGGTGGAGGTGAGCGCCCTCTTCCATCAGCTCTTCTGTTTCCTGGTGGACGGGACGAGCCGGCACCTGGTCCACTTCGATCGGCTCAAGGAGGACGAGGGCTACGCCCGGGGGATCGAGACCGCGCCCGGGGAAATGGCCTCCTCGCATGCGGTGAAGCGTTTCTTCTACGCCTTCGGGTGGGGCCGGATCTGGGTGTTCCGCTACCTGCTGCTCCGTCTCTTCGTGTGGCACCTGCGGCAGGTCGAGCCCGAGGTGGTCCGCCTCGGCCTCGATCCCATGGTCATGGACAACGACCAGGCCCCGCACCGCGAGGGCGTCCAGCCGACCTACAAGAAGGTCAAGGGCTTCCAGCCCTTGCAGCTCACCTGGGGCCCCTTCGTGGTCGACGCGCTGTTTCGGGGCGGCAAGAAGCACGGCAACGCGGGCGATGTGGCGGGCAAGGTGGTGGCGCGGGCGGTCCGCTTCCTCCGGAAACACTACCGGCCGGACGTGCGGATCGTGGTGGCCCTGGACAGCGGCTTCTTCGATCAGAAGCTGTTCCGGCTCTTCGAGGAGCTCGGGATCGGCTACGTGTGCACGAGCCCCCTCGAGGGCGAGCTCATCGAGCGGGCGCGCCGGATGCCGGCCCCGGCGTGGTCGGTCTACGACAACGGCCGCCAGGAGTGGGAGTACTTCGAGTTCGGCAACCGGCGGAAGAGCTGGAAGCGGGGCGGCTGGCGGCGGGCCTTCTACACCCGCCCCGTCTACGAGGACGACCAGCGGCTGCTCCGGTATGCTCGCCCCGACACCGTCCTCTACACGAACCTCGGCCAGGGCGGGCCGATCGACGCGGCGCTGGCGACAGTCGGCCGGACCGAGCTCCTCGAGCCCGAACGGATCATCGAGCTCCATCACGGCCGGGGGCGGGACGAGCTGGTGCACCGGGCGCTCAAGGACTTCCGGGACGAGAAGCTCCCCTTCCAGAGCTTCCAGGCGAACGCCGCCTTCTACTACACCGCCCTGGTGGCCTTCTTCCTCTACGAGGCCTTCAAGCGGGACGTGACCGAGCCGGTCCTGCCCGCCACCTCCTACGCCACCCGCTTCCGTCGGCAGGTGATCGACGTGGCCGCCAAGATCGTCCGTACCGGCGGCGAGACCTTCCTCAAGGTCACCGAGGCCGTCTGGGACCGGCTGCGGATCCCCGAGCTGTGGGACCGCACGGCCGACCCGCCGCGCTTCGCCTGGGTCTGAACCGCCCCGGCCTCCCCGATCGAAAAGCCGGCCTCCGGGCCGACGGGAATCGTGCGTCCGGGCGCTCCGTGAGGCCGTCCGAACGGCGCCTATCGGCCGCCGATCCGGCCCTCCTGACCCCCGGAACTCCGATCTCACGATCCGACGAGCTGACGACCGAAACTCACTCGGCCCTACAATCCGAAATCGCACAGATTAGGTTTGAAATACCAAGAATTCCGGGTCTTCATCGTCAATGCCTATCACTAGTGAATCCACATTGTTGACGATGCCTACTGACTCAAACTCGCCGGGTCCGGCACCTCGGGCGCCGTATACTTGGATCGGTGTTCCGTGGCGATCGTACTCGACTATATGGTCTGCGAACGCATCACTGACGAAAAAGTGTCCCTCGTCTCCAACGTGGAGGTCATATGGACGTCCGAGATAGAGACTGTCAGATTCCTGCAAGCGGATCTGATCGACAGTTGAAAGCGCTGGGGGTGTCGGTCTAGACCCTAGGGAATCGCACGAGCACACGGCAACCAGCAGGAGGAGGGATACCTCAAGGTAGAGGCTGGGACGACTGTGCGAGGCTCGCACGATACGTACGTTAGGGAGGTTCGAGGAACGGACCAACTGCCAAGGGGCGGTCGTCATCCCATCAATCAAGTTAGGGCATTTGAGGGTTCACGGCAGCGAGTCACTTGTTCTTGAGCCATGGATCGGGTTTTTAGGAGTGATCTCTCCGTCACACGCGTCGAGAAAGTCTTCCCTGCGGCCCGCTTCGAGGATCGCACGCGGTGTCCCGAGTGCTGGTACACGCGCAAGCTCTGGGGTCTGAAGGAGATGATTTCGTAGACCCCCTTGCCACGTTCAGTTGATGGTGGCGATTGATGAGCCTGACTCTGATTGCACGATGTTTGTCGGATTGAGCGGTGCACAATCACCAATTCGTGTGTGATATCAAGGAGTTACCCTGATTGGGCGACATTGGCAGTCAGCCGAATCTTGAAGGCTATGTATCCGTCAGGGCGCATCATCTTCACAACTCGGCAACGGATGGAGTTCCGCGAGGAGAGCGGAGAAGACCTCGAGGAGCAGCGCGGTCCGGCTACGCACATCCAGCTTTCGGTAGATGCGCCTCAGATGCGAATGCACCGTGTGCCTCGAAATGCCCAGCGCGCGTGCGATCCGCCGCTCTGTGTGCTGGGCGAAAAGCTGTTTCACCACCTCTGCTTCGCGAGGACTCAGCTCGAGGTCATCCGTGATCAGATTCCACTCGCGCTCGTACAGAAGATCCCGTCCGTCGCCACGAGATAGATCCCCCTCTGCTCGTCTTCTTGAATCCGGGCCGCTCATGGGAGCCAATCCATGTACCGTGGTAATTCACGACCTACAAATCTCGCGTACGACGGCTCGAGTTGCCGGTGGATCGTGCAGCCTCGTTGGCCCCAGTGATGTCTCCCTCTGGGAGAAGGCCGCCCGCCGGGGCGATGTCCCGGCTCCGCGCGAAAGCAGGCGGTGCGCCGCGCGTCGTCACCGTAGGGATTCACGACTCGTGTCCAGGCTGTGGTGCCGGTGTGCGCGTCCACACGAACTCCCAGACGAATCGCTGAAAGCCCGACAATCGCGCCTGGTGCGAACACGGGAATCCTCCCGTCGTCTGTGTCTCTCGT
>CAZOEX010000279.1:0-3173 GCA_964578925.1 uncultured Gemmatimonadota bacterium
CTGCCGATGAGGTCGAACAGCTCGGGCATCGCCTCCCGTGCTTCGACCGACGCTCCCGTAGCTGTAGACGTCACGGTGCCTGTCCTCTCTCCAGGTACAACTCCCGTGCAATGATCAATCGGTGGATCTCGTTCGTACCTTCGTAGATTTCCGTCACCTTCGCATCCCGGAAGAGCTTCTCCACGGGATACTCCCGGCTGTACCCGTACCCGCCGAACACCTGTACCGCCTCGCGAGTCAGGTACATGGCGGCCTCGCTCGCGTACAGCTTCGCCATGCTCGACATCTTTCGACGCCGCGGCTCGTTGACCTCGTACGCCTGGGCCGCGCGGTAGAGCAGGCCGCGCGCCGCCTCGAGGCGGGTCGCCATGTCGGCCAGCTTGAACTGGATTCCCTGGAAGTCCTTGAGGCGCTTCCCGAACTGCGACCGCTCTTCGGCGTAGTCCAGGGCGTAGTCCAGTGCCGCTTCTCCGATGCCCACCGCCTGGGCCGCGATTCCGAGCCGCCCGCCCTCGAGCGCCTCGAGCGCATACTTGAAGCCGAGGCTCGGATCGCCGATCAGGTGGCCGTCGGACAACCACATCTCCTCCAGCGTGACCGCCACGGTCTCGGAGCCGCGGAGGCCCATCTTCCGCTCCTTCTTGCCCGGTACGTATCCTTCCGTATCGGTCGGCACGAGAAAGGCGCCGATCCCGCGGCTCCCCCGACGGTCCTCGGGCCTGTCGGTCCGCGCCATCAGGAGCGTGTAGTCGGCCGAGGCCCCGTTGGTCACCCACATCTTCTCACCGCGCAGGCGCCACCCGTTCCCATCCCGCACCGCCTGTGCCTGCAGCGCCGCGGCGTCGCTTCCCGATCCCGCCTCCGAAAGAGAAAAGGCGCCGAGCTTCTCGCCCCGCGCCATCGGCTTCAGCCACCGCTCCCGCTGCTCGTCGGTCCCGTGTCGAAGAAGGACCTGCGTCGGAAGCGAGTTGTGGACACTCATCGAGACGGCGACCGAAGCGTCGCCCCAGGCGATCTCCTCGAGGGCGTAGAGGTAGGTCAGCATGTCGAGACCCAGGCCGTCCCATTCCCCGGGGATCAGCATGCCGAGGAAACCCAGCTCGCCCAGCCGATCGATCGGTCCCCGATCGAACTCGGCCTCGTCCGCGTCGCGGCGTTCCGCACCGGGCCGCAGCTCGTCACGCGCGATCCCGCGGGCGAGCTCCCAGATCTGCCGTTGCTCGTCGGTGAGCAGCGTGCCGCTGTAGGACCGGCGCGTCATGCCGCGGCTCCGTCTTCCGAATACTCGTAGAAGCCGCGACCCGCCTTCCGGCCGAGCCGTCCGGCCGCCACGTAGCGCGCCAGGAGCGGACAGGGTCGGTATTTGTCGTCGCCGAGATCGCGGTGCAGTACACGCATGATCGACAGGCAGGTGTCGAGGCCGATCAGGTCGGCCAGGGCGAGCGGGCCCATCGGATGGTTCATGCCGAGCTTCATGACCGTGTCGATCGCCGCGGCGTCGGCCACACCTTCCATCAGGCAGAAGACGGCCTCGTTGATCATCGGCATGAGGATCCGGTTGGAGACGAAGCCCGGATAATCGGCCACGTCGACCGGTTCCTTGCCGAGGCGGCGGCAGAGGCCATGCACCGTTTCGACCGTGCGTTCCGAGGTCTCGAGCCCCCGGATCACCTCGACGAGCTGCATCACCGGAACCGGGTTCATGAAGTGCATGCCGACGAAGCGCTCCGGCCGGGGGACGGCGGCGGCCAGCTCCGTGATGGAGATCGAGCTCGTGTTGGTGGCCACGATCGTCTCGCCGGCCACGACCCCCCCCACCCCGTCGAACACCCGTTTCTTGAGATCCCGGTCTTCCGGAACCGCTTCGACGACGAGCTGGCGGTCATCGAGCTCGTCCATTCCGGACGCCGTATCGATTCGTTCCAGCGCCTGGCGGGCATCGGCCGCGTCGATCCGCTTCTTCCCGATCTGGCGAGACAGGTTCTTCTCGATCGTGGAGCGCGCCGCGGAAAGCGCGGCCTCGGACGCGTCGACGAGAAGGGTGTGGATCCCGGCGAGTGCCAGGACGTGGGCGATGCCCCCGCCCATCGTTCCGGCGCCGATGACGGCGGCTCGCTGAATGTCGGCGGCCCCTGTCACCGGTTGGTTCATCGCGTCAAGAGCTTTCCAGCCAGCGGCGTACCCGACCTCCGAGACCGAGCGTGACGACGGCCACGAGGCCGATCTTCAGCAGATCTCCCAGGAGGAAGGGCTCGAACGAGAGCCGGAAGACCTCGGCGGAGCCGCCGGCGAGCCAGGGTTGCACCGACAGCCAGCTCGCGCCGCCGAGGTGGATCGTCGCCAGGCCGGCGACCGCGGCGGCGGCGATCCGCAGGACCCGGGAGAGCGCCGAGCGCGTCTCAGGCTCGCCCGCGATCCAGCCCGCCACGGCGGCCGCAACCGGAAAAGCCATCAGGTAACCGCCGGTCGGGCCGCCAAGGTACGCCAGGCCGCCGCCCGCGGCGAAGACGGGAAGCCCGGCGGCGCCAGCGGCGAGGTACGCGAACTGGCTCGACGCGCCGAGCACCGGTCCCAGGAGCAGCCCGGCCAGGAGCACGGCCACCGGCTGCAGGGTGAACGGCACGGGCGTCCCCGGCAGGGGCACGCTCATCCGGGCGCTCAGCGCGGTAAGGACGGCGAACGCCGCCAGCGCCGCGAGCTTGCGGACCCGGGCGCTCTCGGATGCCGCCGCGATGGCCGGCGCCGTGGTCGTCTGATGCTGGCTCATTCGTATCTGTGCCCCTCTCGGCTGTCTAGGTTCTC
Organism: uncultured Gemmatimonadota bacterium; assembly: GCA_964578925.1. Taxonomy (GTDB): domain Bacteria; phylum Gemmatimonadota; class Gemmatimonadetes; order Palauibacterales; family Palauibacteraceae; genus JARFPW01. Next base: position 2,803 of record CAZOEX010000279.1, read on the forward strand.
TCGACGCTCATCGCCACCGCGTTCCCGCCGCCCAGGCAGAGGGTCGCCATCCCCGTCTCGGCGTCGCGGTCGCGCATGGCGTACAGCAACGTTGTGAGAATCTTCGCTCCGGAGGCCCCGATCGGATGCCCCAGCGCGATCGCCCCACCGCGCACGTTCACGCGCTCGAGGTCCATTTCGAGCGCCCTGGCGTCGGCGATCGCCTGCACGGCGAAGGCCTCGTTGACCTCGATCAGGTCGTAGTCGTCGATCTCGGTGCCGTCGCGATCCATCAGGCGGCGCACCGCGTCGATCGGGGCGAAAAAGAGATCCCGCGGCGCGGTGGCACCGACGGAATATGCGCGAATTCGCGCGAGGATGTCCAGCCCGTG
>CAZOEX010000280.1:0-3171 GCA_964578925.1 uncultured Gemmatimonadota bacterium
CGCTCCGGCAGGACGCCCGGCGGCGCCGCGGAGCCCAGGTCCCAGGCCAGCGGCAGCCCCGCCTCGTCGGCCAGGGCGCGCAGCTCGGCCATCGACGCGCTCTCGGTGAAACCCTCGATGCGGAAGTTCGCGGGATGGACCTTGAGGATCAGCCCGGTGCGCTCCGAGAGCGCGTCCCGGTAGTCCGCGATCCGCGTCCGGTTCGTCGCCCCGATCTCGACCAGCGTCGCGCCGGCCCGCTCGATCATCGCGGGGATGCGGAAGGAGCCGCCGATCTCGACCAGCTCACCGCGGGAGACGAGCACGTCCCGACCCCGCGCGAACTCGTTGACCATCAGCACCACGGCCGCCGCGTTGTTGTTCACGACGATCGCGTCGCTACCGCCCTCTCGCTCCGGTCCCCCGATGGCCCGCATCAGCAGCGACGCGCAATGGTCGTAGCGGTCGCCCCGGCGTCCCGCCTCCACGTCGTACTCGAGGTTCGAGTAGCCGGTCGCCAGCTCCGCGATCGCGGCGCCGGCCGCCTCGGAGAGCGGCGCCCGGCCCAGGTTCGTGTGCAGCACAACCCCCGTGCCGTTCAGGACGCGATGCAGCCCGGGCCGCGATTCGCGCTCGAGACGGGCGGCGGCGCGGCCCAGGATCCTGGCCTCGTCGGTGGTCGGCCCGCCCTCGGCGGCCGCGCCGTTCGCGAGCGCCTCCCGCAGCTCCGACAGCTCGGCCCGCAACGCGTCGGCCAGCGGCTCGCGCCCCCAGCGCTCGGCCGCGGCCGCGGCCTCCGGTCGCGCCAGGAGTCGGTCGACGGACGGGAGCGCACGGCGAGGATCGGTCATGGCGCCTCTTCTTCCGGAGGCGGAGGCGGTTCGTACGTGAAGCTCGCCTCTCCGCCGCCCCGCAACGCCCGCAGGTTGGCGACGCCGTCGATCGCGACCCCGTAGGTGCCGACGGCCAGCGGCGCGGCGAGGCGAACGGTCACGTAGTTGCGGGCGGGCTCGATGTCGGGCGGCGGGGGCACGGTGTCCGCCGGCGCCGCGACCGAGTCGGGTGCCGCCAGCGAGTCGGGAACCGCCGCCGTGTCGGGGACCGCCGCCGTGTCGGGGGGAGCGACCGAGTCGGGAGCCGCTAGCGAATCAGGCACCGCCGCCGTATCCGGCATCTCCGGCTCCGGGGTCGGCAGGTTCCCCACGACGAAGGTGTCCACCGAGAGCGCCTCCCCCGACACACTGTCCCGGACCGTGAGCGACACGTCCGCGAGATCCGCCTCGGGATCGAGCGGATCGTCGAACTCCAGGCGAAGCGTCACGCTGTCGGTGGCCTCGGCGAAGGCCAGCACGGGTGGGGTGGAGTCGGCCGGCAGCACCAGCATCTCGAGCTCGCTGCGTTCCGAGGAGGCGTCGAGCGCGAACTCGGCGGTTCCGCCCGGTTCGGTGTCGGCGTCGTAGACGAAATTGCGGTTCTGATCCGTGAACGCCGAGGCCTCGTAGGCGCCGTACGGCAGACCGGGAAGGCGGAAGGCGCCGCCCGTGTCGCTGACCGCCGTGTAGGGCACGGAATCCGCGGCGAGGAAGAGAATCCGGGCGTCCCGCATGCCGCGGGCCGTGACCCGATCGATCACCCGGCCCGTCACCTCGGTGTCGCGGATCTCCGGGCCCGTGGAGAAGAGCCACTCGACCGGCGTCGTCCTCCGGTTCCGCAGGAGGTCGGTGATGCCGCCCCCGAGCCTGAGGTAGTAGACGACGCCCTGGCGCCAGCCGTCTTCGGGCCGGATGTCGATGCCGTTGCGCGCCGGCTTCACGTCGTAGCGGCCGGCCGGCGAGCCCACGACCTCGCGGGTCAGGCTGCGCGGGCTGGATAGCGGCTCGTCGAAGCGGACGCGGGCGGCGCCCTCGAAGCCGGGCCGCATGACGCCGTAGCTCGGCTCGATCGTGACCGGCCGCGGCGGCGTGTTGTCGGGGCCCGTGCCGGGCGGCGGCTGCTCGTTGGCGCAACCGAGCGCCAGCAGGCCGAGCGCGAGCAGGCCGAGCGCGACGGGGGCTAGCGATCGGCCCGTCATCCGTCCCTCATCCCGAGGAGGGCTGGAACGCGTCGCGCTTCTCCAGGAGTCGGGTGCGGCGCTCGGCGAACGAGTCGAGCTTCTCGCGCTCCCGCTCGACCACCTCGGCGGGCGCCTGCTCGGTGAAGTCCGGGTTCGCGAGCCGCTGCTTCGCCGCCTCGAGCAGGTCGTCGAGCCGGCTGAGCTCCTCGCTGATGCGCTCGCGCTCGCGCTCGACGTCGACCAGGTCGGCGAGCGGCAGGAAGAGCTCCGTGCCCGAGCGCAGCACGGCGTGGGCCCCGGCGACGCCGGTCGGGATCGCGTCGGCCCGGGTCAGCTCGGAGAGCCGAGCGAGCGACAACGCGCCCGCCTCCTCCTCGGCCAGCGCCCGCTCGAGCGGGCCGGAGATGTTGGCGGCCATCAGCTCGATGCGCTGCCCGGGATCGAGACCGTACTCGGACCGCATGTTCCGGACGGCGCCCACCAGCTCCTGCAGCTCGGCCAGCGCCTCGGCGGCTTCCTCGTCGCGGAACTCCCCGGCGGGCCAGGGTCCGAAGAGGAGCGTGTCCTCGTCGGTGCGCCCGGGCAGGTGGCAGTAGAGCTCCTCGGTGATGAACGGCATCACCGGATGCAGCATGCGCAGCCAGCCCTCCAGCACGTGGGCCAGCGTCGCGGCGGCCGCGTCCCGGCTCGCCTCGCCCCGGTCGCCCCGGAGCCGCGGCTTCACGAGCTCCAGGTACCAGTCGCAGAAGTCGCCCCACACGAACTGGTAGGTCTCCTCGGCCGCCTCGTGCAGCCGGAAGCGCTCGTAGGCGTCGGCGATCGAGGACGTGGCCTCCGAGAAGCGGGTGAGGATCCACCGGTCGGCCACTTCGAGATCGGGCTCGACGTCCCCGTCCGTCGGGTCGCGCCCGACGTCGGTCGCCTCGAGGCCGCCGAGCGCGAAGCGGGCGGCGTTCCAGATCTTGTTCGCGAAGTTGCGGCCCACCCGGAAGGAAGCCTCCAGGTCGTCCGGATCGAGCTGCATGTCCGTGCCGACCGCCGCGGCCGAGACCAGCGTGTAGCGCATCGCGTCGGCCCCGAACTTCTCGACCACGTCGAGCGGATCGATCCCGTTGCCGAGCGACTTCGACATCTTCCGG
>CAZOEX010000281.1:0-3166 GCA_964578925.1 uncultured Gemmatimonadota bacterium
ATCGCCCGCCGCGACGGTGGAGCCAGCGGCGAAACCAGCCACGTCCACTCGTAGGTCGTCGACCGTCACCGTTCCGCTGTCGTCGAAGTCGACATAGACGCCTTCGCCGTCGTCGAAATCACCGTTGGCCACTACCGACTCGTCGTGGGCGGTGGAGCGGGTCGGGCGCGGGATCGGCGGGTCGCCGAGAACGATGCGGCCGGCGAAGTCTCCATGGGTCAGGCTCGCGTTGGTCGGCTCCCACTGGGCCAGCACCGCGCCGGCGCCCGTCACCGAGAACGGGGCGACCCGTACCGCATCGGAGTTCACCCCGTTCTCCCCGCGGACCTGGTCGTTGTCCTCCTCGGCTGGGGGCGGACCGGGCTCGACCCACTTCACGACGTCCCGCCGAGCGAGCTCGAGGGCGGCCTGTGGCTCGTGGAAGACGCTCCAGCCGTTGACGGGCCCGATCCGGGTCTCGATCCGGGCGCCCAACTGCTCGAGGAGCTCCTGCTGCTCACCGATGTCGATGTCGCCGAAGAAGAGCACGATCAGTTCCACTCGCCCGTCCTCACGGCGGGTGTGGTCGGGAACTTGCCCATCGCGAAACTCGGGCGAGAGCTTGTCGCCCGGCTCGATCACGCCAATCCAGCGGGCCGGCGGCTGGCCGTCGAGCATCTCCCTCGCCACCGCGAGATCGCGGGGCATTGAGACGAAAAAGGCCTTCTCACGGATGGTGTCAAGGATCCGAGCCCCGACGCGGTCCTCCAGCGCCCGCCGCTGGGAAAGTGTCGGGATCGTCTCGAACTGCGCCAGCAGGTGAACGCGCTCCCGTTCCTGCTTGGCAAGATAGCCGTCGAGGCCTTGCCCCAAGCCGGGCTCCGGCGTGAATTCCCTCGACAGGAGACGGATCGGCAACCCCTCACGCTGCTCGACCTCCGGGGCATGCCTCACTCCGCGGGAGGTCGCGCACCCGGAGGCAACGAGGGACGCGAGGACGAGGATTAGGAAGCCGAGGCTCGCGCGCTTACGGCTGGAGGACATGGGACCCGCTCCTGTCTGGGATGGCCGACCCGGATATGGCGCGACGTTGCAGCAGCTCCATACATGAACTTCCTGACTGCTACGGATTCGTGCATTCCAATTGACGTAGTGGCGACCGTTTTTCCTCCGGGTTCTCAGCGGTTAGGGCTCTCAACCCATGAATACCGCTGGGGGCCGAAACCTTACAACGACCAAAAGGTCGTGTCTCTTCCTACGCGCAGGAGCAGCAGTAGCAATAACACATCACCGCACCGAACCGTCCGGTTTCAAACGAGTATTCGGCACCGGGAACGCTCCGTCTTTCTGGCTGCTCCGTTGTAGTGTCCGAGTTCGGTGGCCACCGCCAACCCCTTCACACCAGACCCGAGCGGCTCGCCAGCAATACGAAGCCCAGGCAGGCCACGGCGACAAGTGAATAGTGCATGCGCGCCGTAAGCGTCCACCACTTCCGGCTCCAAAGGAAGGCCAGGGCCGCTACGCCGAGTGTCAGCAGCAGTATCAGCCACGGCAGGAGGAACATCCAGCCGACGTCGCTCGACACCCCGAACCCATTGCGGGCAGAAAGCCGTACGTTCCTGGCATCGCGGTGCAGCATGCCGGATCTTGGAGTCCTCCCCAGGATGCCACTCGTACCCGGGAGCACCCGATGAAGTATGCGGCACTCTTCTCCATTCCGAACTCTCGCCCGCGGTGCTGTGCTACTCGCTCGGCTACTGCCTCGACGTGAGAAGTTCGCCCCTGCTGCGGCCGATCATGATCGGGAGACTACTCGTGCTCGCGCTGGTGGCCCTCCCTGTCCCGGTGGGAGCGCAGGAGGCCTCGCCCTACGACGGCCCGATCATCGACATGCACCTGCACGCCTACACGACCGACACCTACTGGGGGCCCGCCCCGCATCCCGTCACGGGCAGGATGGCACCCGCGTCGGCGGAGGCGCATCGTCAGGCGACCCTGGAGGCGATGGACCAGCACGACATCGTGCTCGGCGCGGTTTCGGGCGACGTGCTGGAGGCCGCGGAGGTGCTGGCGGAGCGGACCCCGAACCGCTTCCTGGTGGGTATCGAGGTGGAGGACCCCGAGGAAGATCTCGACGTCGAGTCGTTTCTGGACTGGGTCCGGGACGGCCGGCTCGAGATCTTCGCCGAGGTCGGGGCCCAGTACGGCGGCTTCTCCCCTTCCGATCCCGCCTTCGAGGCCTATTGGAGCCTGGCAGAGGAGCACGGGATCCCCGCCGGCATCCACACCGGGGAGAGCTTCCCGGGCACGCCGTATGACGAGTGCTGTCCCGACTTCCGGGTCCGCCTCGGCGACCCGCTGCTGCTCGAGGACATGCTCGTCGCCCATCCCGACCTGAAGGTCATGGTGATGCACGCCGGTGGCTTCTATTGGAGGCGCACGTTCCAGCTCATGCAGATGTATCCGCAGGTCTACGCGGAGCTCGGCGTCCTGGCCCATGCGCCGGGCCTCGTGAAGGCGGGCGTACTCGAGGCGTTCGTTCGCGAGGCGAAGAAGCTCGGCATGCTCGACCGGGTCATGTTCGGGAGCGACCAGATGATATGGCCCGAGGCCATCGGAATAACGGTGGAGGCCGTCCAGAAGCTCGACTTCCTGACCTTGGAGGAGAAGGCGGCGATCTTCTATGACAACGCCGCCCGGTTCCTGGGGCTCGACGAGGAGACGATCACCCGGCAGCATGGTCGTTGAGCGCCGGAGGCGGGCGCGTCCGGCCTCCGGCTTCGGGCCCCGGTGTGTCCATCCGGTCAAGCGGATGTCCGAGGAAACAGATCCCCGAACGAGGAGCGCGCCATGATCTCGCTTCCCCAGCCGTCCCGCCGCCGATCCCATGTCGTCGCCGGGCTCCTCGCAACACTTCTTCTGACTCCGACCGCGTCTCAAACCCAAGAGACGGCCCGCTACGAGGGCCCGATCATCGACATGCACCTGCACGCCTCGCCCGCCGATGACAACGGGCCGCCGCCGCTGGGCCTGTGTCTGCCGGCGCTCTCCCACGTTCCCCACTTCGATCCACGCGACGACGACGAGGACGTCTTCATTCAGGCAATGAAGGAGCCCCCCTGCTCCGACCCGATATGGTCACCCGAGACGGACGAGGAACTGATGGCGCAGACGATCGAGGTGATGA